>CAZMRS010000096.1:0-7513 GCA_964568435.1 uncultured Boseongicola sp.
TCAACCCAGCGTTTCGCGAGCATGTATTCCTGCTCGGGCTCAGGCATGGGGAATTTGCGGATCTCTTGGAGATACCGGTTCAGCCCGCCTTCGGGAGACGGCGCGGGGAGGTTTGCGTAATTAGCCATCTCTTTTTCCTTTCCCTGTAGGTCGCGATGTTGCGACGCTTAACATAGATGGTGAACTGGTCAGTTCAGTTCAAGATGTGGTGGAGAAGAATTTGTCTCCGTTGGTTCATAAAATCCGCCAAATGGAGTGGACGTTCCACTCTCAAGGGCGTGAGCTCACGGTTCTGTGCAGATTTGGGCTGAAATTGAGAGGCGATCTGTGCAAAAATTCACAGACCTTTGAGGGCGGCGATGAGCTTGTGCATGTCGCTTGGTGGTTGCGCTGTGAAGCTCATTTGCTCTGACGTTACCGGGTGGATGAAACCCAGTGTTTCGGCATGAAGGGCCTGTCTTTTAAAGGATTTGACAGCCTCTACGCCTTGAGTGTCGGCCGCAAGTTTGCGCCTTCCGCCATAGGTGGGATCACCAATAAGGGCATGTCCTATATGGGCCAAATGCACCCGTATCTGATGCGTGCGCCCAGTTTCTAGATTGCAATAAATCTGCGCTGCGTGGCTCCCAAATGTTTCAATCACACGGAGCCGTGTGATCGCGTGACGACCACCATGAAACAAAACGGCCTGTTTTTGACGGTCAGTTTTGTGCCGAGCGAGTTGGGTTGTGATTTTAATGAGGTTTCCGGGCTCAAAACTGACGCCTTTTACGCCCCTGAGGCGCGGATCACCTTGATCCGGCACACCGAAACAGATGGCGCGGTATGTGCGCTCGACAGTGTGTGCCGCGAATTGGTCGGCGAGGCCATGATGTGCGGCGTCCGATTTGGCGACGACCAGCAGGCCGGAGGTGTCTTTGTCGATGCGATGCACGATGCCGGGGCGTTTTTCGCCACCGACGCCAGACAGATCGCCTCCGAAATGGTGGAGAAGCGCGTTGACCAGTGTGCCGGACGTCGAGCCAGGGGCAGGGTGAACGACCATACCCGCGGGTTTGTTAACAACGAGGAGGTCTTCGTCCTCGTGCACGATGTCGAGCGGTATCGCTTCGGGGAGCGTTTCGACCTCGGTGGCTTCGGCGACAGTTATCTCGAACACGTCGCCCTCACGGACTTTGGCTCGTGGGTCAGTGATGATTTGATCGTTTTGGCTGACCGCGCCCTCCGCTATGAGGCGTCCGATGCGTGATCTACTTAGATGTGCAGCCTCTGGCACATCCCGCGCCAGCGCCTTATCAACGCGGGACGGCGGCGCGCTGCCGATAGTAATGCGATGGACGATCTTGGACATGGACGAACGCGAACCTTCAACGGGCGAGGTGAAACACCTCAAATTTCTCAAGTGGCTTGTGACGCTCCTGACCGTCACAATGATCGGCGGGGTTCTAACGATCGTGGCGCTGCTTGTCATGCGCTTTGGTGCTATGAATGATGTGCCGTTACCGGACGAGATCGTATTACCGGATGGGTCTGAGGCGGTTGCTTTCACACAAGGGACAACTTGGTTTGCGGTTGTGACGGCAGACGACCAGATTCTGATTTTCTCGCGCGCGACCGGTGAAATTCTTCAGACAGTCCAAGTTGTACCGGAGTAGGCCTTAGGCGAACCAACCGGTTTCGAGGGCCTGAACCCAGCCATCTGCGCCTCGGTCCTTGGCGATTTTCATCATTTCCGTCGGGTCATAGGGAACCGCGATGAAGTCGACACGCCAGGTACCGTCCGTCTTGTTCGCGATGGCATATCGGGCGTCAGGTGCGCCCGTCTGGTGCAGGAAAGGGGGGTCGACCCGAGTGTCGGCAAACGCAGGACAGCCGACTGACCCCGGATTAACAATTACCGGGCCTCCTGGAATGCGGATGAGAGTTTGTGTGTGCGTGTGGCCACATGCGATCAGGGATGCTTGGGTTGCCGGCAGGTGAGGTGTGATTTCTGAAAGATCGCGATTGACCATTCGGTGTGTTGGGCCCTCTGCATGTGGCCACATGGTTTCGTCGTCCTTTGGCGTTGCATGGCATAGGAAGATATCATCCTGCATTATTGAGCTAGGGAGAGATTTGAGCCAGTCGATATGAGTTTCTGACAACTCATCGACGATCCAGTCTTCCCAAAGACCCATGTCTGATCTGGGTCGATCGTGAAGAGCACGATCATGGTTGCCCTGCACGGTTGGCAGATTGAGTGGGATAAGAAGGTCTGCGGTTCCAGCTGCATCCAACGGGCCTGAAAGGCTGTCGCCTAAGTTTACAACCTCTTTGATGCCGCGCTGCGCAACGTCGTCCAGCACAGCTTCAAGCGCGGAGCGGTTTCCGTGGATGTCAGAGATAAGTGCGATGGTCATGTGAGGTGCCGTCCGTTCTGGGAGTCGCGCGGAGCATTTCACGACGCCCTGAGATTGGCCAGAATTTCTAACGTCACTGAAGAGGGGAGTGGTACCGCCTCCCTGGTTTGAACAGGGGACCTCTGGATCCACAATCCAGCGCTCTAACCAACTGAGCTAAGGCGGCACGATGGCGAGGAATTAGCGCTGCTTGGAGACGATTGCAAGAGGGACCGTTAGAGGTTGAGTTCCCATGTTTCTTCGGTGGCGCCAGGCGCAAAGCTTTCGTCTGGGTGAGTCTCTGTGCAGACGAAGCCGGCCTTTTCGTACATGGCTCGGGCCGTTTTCTGGCTTGCATGGGTCATGAGCGTTATGGCCCTGTACCCCCTGTCCTTGGCGAAGCTGATGCAGTCGTCAAGGAGCCTGCGGCCGACGCCAAGTCCGCGCAGGTCGGGTTCGACGAAAAACAGGCGGAGTTTGGCGATTTCTGGGTTTTCGGATTTTTTGCAAAAGATTGAACCTACACGCCGATTGCCGCTCCAGGCGATGGTGCAAAGCTCCCGGCTCGAATCGAAGTTGGTGAGAAATTCGGACACGATTGACGTCACGAGCGCCTCGAAGGCGAGCGAGAAGCCGTGGTTTTCGCTATAGTATTCTGAGTGGCGCTGAGCGACCCAGCTTGCGTCGCCGAAGCTCAGTGGCTTGAAAGAGATCGCGTCGGCGATGGGTTCTCCCAGCAGGATCATCGCTTGGTCGAGGTTGTCGGCGAGTTGCTTGGTGTCGACGCCGGAGAGCCGTTCTTGGGTCTTCAGGCTGGCGCGGGCGTAGAGGTCTTTGTACTCTGCCATTCCTTTGGGGGTGATTTCCAATCGTTTTCTGCGGGCATCGTCGGTAGCCCGTGTGCGCGAGAGCCAGCCCATATCGACGAACCTTTTCAGGATGCGGCTAATTTGACCTTCGTCAATGTCGAGGTTTTGCGCCATTTGGCGTGCGGTCATTTCAGGGTCCAGGTCGATTTCGTTCATAACCCGAAGCTCGGCAACGCTTAGTCCGTGGCCGACATAATCACGTGAGAAAAGACCGAGGCGTGTGACATAGGCCCTATTGAAGCGGCGAATGCGTTCAATGTCTGGCGAGGGGGCGGGTGTGGATGAAACTACTTGCATATGTCAAGTAATTCAAAACTACTTGATTCTGTCAAGTATTCTCGTCGTTGCCATTTTCAAAGCTGCAGATTAAGGCGAGGGCAGGAGGGCCGGACATGGGCATCAACAGCGAAAAAGACATCGAAGCCAATCTGCAAATCGGGCCAACCAACCTTGGTATGGTTCGGATTTATGTTGAAGGTGACGGGATAGACGTGCCCATGGATTTCGACCCGGACGAAGCTGATGAGATTGCCGACGAGATCAAGGCAGCGGCGGCGAAAGCGCGGGCAGTGGCATCTAAAGGCCCCAAGCGACGGTAAAATCCGGATCGCGTGCTGCGTGCCAACGGGTTGCGGCGTGGCGGGCAAACTTCTGGACCATGACTTTGCGCCGGGCGGGGGCGAGTTTGTCTTCCGGAGCCATGCGAAGTATTTCGGCGTCATAGGCGTCGGCAATAATCAGACCTGTGTCCTCAGGCAAAAGGTCTGTTGGGAACGTCTCGTCCACAGCCCAAAAGAACCGATCGCACCATTCCAGGTAGCCCTGCCATTTACTGTCAGACTGGAAGTCGGCGCGGCTGGATTTGCATTCGATCACCCAGATCTCGCCTTTTGGACCGAGCGCCATGACGTCCACGCGAAGACCCGAGGTTGGGATGAGTTCTTCCACCGACACGAAATTATGCCCGACGAGATGACGGCACACGCCGCGTGCGAGCAGTTGGCCGGGCTTTTTGGCCGCAGGGTGAATATCGTCGGGCATTTGGAGATTGTGAACAAAAGGTAAACATTTGGCAAGTGTTTGCTTCAAAACCGGGTTATCCCCCTTGCCTCATAAAGCCTTCGCGCCTATTTGCCGTGCGTGACGGTTCTGCCCTTCTCGTGTCGGGGTCAAATTCCGGTGGCCTTACTCAATTCCGAGGGAGCTGGCTCTGTTCGGATCCTGGTTCGATTACCTGGCGCCCACCTGTGCAAGCAGGTCCTCGGGAATTTAATGTACCCTTACGGTTGCGGTGGTCCCGTCACTCTTCCCGCCCATGCTCGTCCTCGGATTTGTGCTGCATCAGCATCACGGTGATCGCAATATGTACGCCGCCGAAGACTGATCCACTGAAGGCCGCCAGCAGGAAGAATGCGAGGTAACCACCTTGCACATTCAAGATCAGGTGCTGGAGGTTGGCGACGTTGAACCATACGACGAGCATCGCGAAGACAATTCCAAGCGCGAGGCCAAACAGACCTTGAGAGACAAAGACGCGAACGAGCTTTGGCATGTTCATTTGGTGCCCTTATCTTTGCGGCGTGGTTTGAACCGTTGATATAGCGCTTTGTTTGTCGAAATGAATTCGCCAATCCAAGATGACAAATAGCCGTCACGCCCCTTCAGCCAAAGAAAACCCGAGAACGCGCCGAGGAATGCGCCCAATACATCGACTATGAGATCGGTCATTGTGTCTATAAGACCGCTTTTCTGCATATTGAGACCGAAAATCTGGTCCATACCGAATTCAAAAATTTCCCAAAGCGCCCCAATGGCAAGGGCGAAGGCAAAAGCAAAAACGGCCAGTGCCCATGGGGGAGCGTCATACCTGTCACCCTGAAAGAGGTAGAACACGAACAGGAAACCTATGACGCCAAATCCTGCTGCCGAAGCGCCATGCAGAAGAATGTCCCACCACCAGTACCGATTATAGAAATCAAAAACTTCTCCGAGAAACAGAGTCCCGAATACAAAGGCGGAAATGGCCGCCAGAAAGCTTAGCGGCAATTTCACGCTAAATCGGTCGTCTACGAGTGTTGGTAGAACGGTCAGCACCAGTGCGGTGACTATGACAAAGACGTTGGACCAGTGGCGTGTTGCAGCAGCAAAGACGGTCGCGCCGATCAAAATGACCCAGATCGTCAGCGTCAGATAGGGGATGCGCTCGAACTTCATGTGACTTTCTGTCGTTCCCTTGTGCGAGATCGTCTTGGTCTTCTTATATTAGATTAATGAGCCAAATTCAGCTTGCCAGTTGGAACATAAGAAAATGTGTCGGTCTTGACCGCAAACGTGACCCTATGCGGATCGTGCATGGGATCAATAATCTTGGCGCGGACATCGTGGCACTACAGGAAGCCGACCGACGGTTAGGTCGACGGCCTGCAGCACTTCCTGCTTGGATGGTAGAGGCCGAAACCGACCTTATCCCGCTGAATTCTTCTAAGAGCGAAGTCAGCCTTGGATGGCATGGCAACGCGATCCTATTGGGGCGAGACGTCGGGGTAGACGGTATTCAGACAATGGACTTGCCGGGGTTGGAGCCGCGTGGCGCGGTCATTGCGGATTTGGAGGTGCGCGGTCGGGATCTGCGCATCGTGGCGGTCCATCTTGGGCTTCTGACGCGTTCGCGCAGACTGCAGTACGATGCACTTTCTGCGAAACTTGCGACGCTGAAGTCTCGCCCGACGATCGTCATGGGTGACTTTAACGAATGGAATCGAGGCGCGGGATTGACTGGATTGCACGGGTTCCAAGTTCACGCGCCCGGAGCAACATTTCATGCCGCCCGACCTGTGGCAGCGCTTGATCGTATTGCGCTTAGCGAGGATGTGGAGTTGAGGGACGCTGCGGTTGTTGAAACATCGCTGACAAAAGTGGCTTCGGACCACCTTCCCATCACCGCGAAGGTTGAGGTCTAAACAACTACTTCCAGGCTCTCTTGTTCACCTACGCCAAAGACCCGTTTGTAGCGTGCGATCTCCTCGGCAGGACCCATTGCCTTGTTTGGGTTGTCGCTCAACTTGACCGTCGCGTTGCCGTTGGCGGCGACGGCTTTGCATACAAGTGAGAAGGGGGCGAGTGCGTCATTTGGTACGAGGCCGCGGAAGTCATTCGTGAGCATAGTGCCCCAACCGAAGCTGACGCGAACGCGACCCGAGAATTTGGCGTGGAGCTCTGTGATCTTTTCCACGTCGAGGCCATCGGAGAAAATTACGAGTTTCTCTGTCGGGTCTTCTCCGCGATCCTTCCACCATTGAATGGCTGTTTCTGCGCCAGTCGCCGGATCGCCTGAGTCTATCCGGATGCCCGTCCAGCCGGCGAGCCAATCTGGCGCATTTTCGAGGAACTGTGCGGTCCCGTAGGTGTCGGGAAGGATTATGCGCAGATTGCCGTCATGTTCTTCGTGCCAGTCGGCGAGGACACGGTAGGGGGCCTCTGCAAGTTCCTCATCCGTGGCGGCGAGCGCTGAATACACCATTGGGAGTTCGTGGGCATTTGTCCCGATGGCCTCGAGATCGCGATTTTTGGCGATCAGGCAGTTGGATGTGCCAATGAAATTTGCACCAAGGCCCTCGTGGAGAGCTTGCACGCACCAATCCTGCCAGAGGAATGAGTGACGACGGCGTGTCCCAAAATCGGCGAGCAGTAGGTTGTCGATGCCTCGGAGCGCTTCGACCTTCTCCCAGACGCGGGTCATGGCTTGCGCATAGAGGACCTGGAGTTCGAAGCGCCCCATGTCCTTTAATACGGCCCGGCCGCGGAGTTCCATCAACACAGCCAGAGCCGGAATTTCCCAAAGCATGACTTCGGGCCAGGCACCATCGAACGTCAACTCGTATTGGTCGCCGACACGCTCGAGATGGTAGTCGGGCAGGCGTAAATTCTCGAACCACTCCATAAAGTCCGGGCGGAACATCTGGCGTTTGCCGTAGAATGTGTTCCCCCGAAGCCAGGTGTTTTCGCCGCGGCTCAAGGACAGTGAACGGATGTGATCGAGCTGTTCGCGCAACTCGCCCTCGTCGATCAAATTGGCAAGGGGGATATGCTTGGCGCGGTTGATGAGGCTGAAAGTGACACGCGTATCGGGTCGGTTTCGAAAAACCGACTGACACATCAGCAGTTTGTAGAAGTCATCATCAATCAGAGAGCGGACGATCGGATCGAT
Source organism: uncultured Boseongicola sp. (assembly GCA_964568435.1). GTDB lineage: Bacteria > Pseudomonadota > Alphaproteobacteria > Rhodobacterales > Rhodobacteraceae > Boseongicola. The sequence continues at coordinate 7,455 of CAZMRS010000096.1, forward strand.
CTTCCACTTATGGTTCCAGACACGGGCTGCGATGTCGACCATATCCGTCGCCTTTTCGG
>CAZMRS010000097.1:0-7500 GCA_964568435.1 uncultured Boseongicola sp.
GATTTCGCGTATTCTGTCGGGCATTTCGGGTTTCGAGGGAGTCGGCATCACGTATTTCCCCAACTCTCTGTCAGGCGATTTTGGTGACCTTCCCGGCGTAAGAGAAGACCTGGTGACGGATGCAACAGCGGACGCATCGCACAACGTTCTCTTCCAGCCGCGGCGTTAGCCGAACAGCATGTTCAACCCGACAAGAGACGCGCCCCCGGCAATGATGCCGGCGAACATCGATTTGAAATACCAGGCGAAAGCGACCGTTGCGATGGCGGCGATGATGCGGACAGGTTCTGGGTTGCCGTCATTGGCTTCGGGCCAAAGCACGAGCGGGGCGACGAGGCCCGGGAGAACGGCAACCGGTGTGTAGCGGAGGTGACGGAGCGCCCAATCCGGCAAATCGCGGTCACCGACGAGGCCAAGGAATGAAAACCGAATAAGGTAGGTCGCGATCCCCATAATCACGATCATCAACCAGATTTGTGCGTCAGTGTACGTCATGCTTTTTGCCTGCGCTCGATCTCGGCACCGACCATCATCGCCAGAACGGCCGCAACGAGTAGGCCGGTTCCAGAAGGCATCCAGTACAGCGCAAGCGCGGCGACAATGGATGTGCAAGCGGCCGCCAGGTGGGCCATGCTTTTAAGCATGGGGGCGGCGAGTGCGAGGAACAGGATCGGCATTGCAAATTCGAGGCTGAAGTCGCCCAGGAAGCGCGCGCCTGCCACAGCCCCGACATAGGTTCCGAGGAACCACAGCGGCGTCATTAGAGAGACACTGCCGATGAAGTATGCAACTTTTTCTGTGACAGTCATTGGTGGGTCGCGCTCATACCGGGCGATGGAAATCGCATAGCTTGCATCAAAGTTGATGTAGGCGACCATGGCACGCTGCCAGAGCTTCGCTGCGCCCAAGTGCGGTTGCAGGCTGGCTGAGTACATCGCCATCCGAAGGTTGACGGCGAGCGCTGCGGCAAGGACGGCCCATACTGGAACGTTTTCGCTCATGAGCTGCACCGCGGTGAACTGGGACGCGCCTGCAATGACCACGATTGTAAAGCCCATAGCTTGCGCAACGGTCAGGCCAGTCTCGATCGCAACAACGCCGAAAAGGACCGAAAAGGGAAATCCGACCGCAATAAACGGCAATCCGGCCCAAAAGCCAGAGATGAAAGCGGATTTTGGAGTGGTGGAGGGCATAAAGGCGTCCTAGTCTTATCATTGCGCTTATCGCAGGACTGATGCAGAGGCAAATCATGCTTCGTGATGATTTGGATCATTATCTGATTGCACCTGACCCGTCCCGGGTTGGGCTCACGCGCGCAGTTGTCGGCGTGGATGAAACGGGTGCCGAGAAGGCGCTTGGAGTTGTCGAAGAACGTCCGCTCACGATTTTCCTGAACGGGCAGGAAATTGTCACGGCGATGACAATTGGGGATTACCCGGAGTATCTGGCGCTTGGGTTTTTGCGCAATCAGAGCATGCTGGCGGACGACGAGACGGTGGTGGCTGTCGATTTCGATGAGGAATTGGAAACCGTCGTCGTGAGAACCGACGGGCAGACGACTTACGAGGAGAAGCTAAAGAAGAAGACCCGCACCAGTGGGTGCGCCGTGGGCACCGTTTTCGGTGACATGATGGAAGGGCTGGAGGGGCTTACCCTTCCCAACGCAGAAGTGCGTACATCGTGGCTTTACACTCTCGCCGATCGGATCAATCGGACGCCATCGCTATATCTGGAAGCAGGTGCCATCCACGGCACGGTGCTCTGCCAGCAGGACCGCCCGCTGGTCTATATGGAAGACGTCGGACGGCACAATGCTGTCGACAAGGTCGCCGGATGGATGTTGTCCGAAGGTGTCGGCGGCGCGGACAAGATCATGTACACCACGGGGCGCTTGACCTCGGAAATGGTGATTAAGTGCGCGCATATGGGGATTCCGGTGCTCGCGTCGCGGTCAGGATTTACGGCTTGGGGTGTGGATATTGCACGAGAGGTCGGAATGACACTGATCGGGCGTATGCGCGGGCGGCGGTTTCAATGCTTGTCCGGCGAGGAGCGGTTGATCCGGGATGCTGATCCGAGCGGAGTGGCTAAGGAGGACAAGCGGCACAGACGTAAAGGGACCGCGGGTGACTGAGCCGATGCGTCCGACCAAAGCGGCCTTACTTTGCAGTTTGTCGCCAAATGCTTTCCGCGCGAAGCTGCGGGAGTGGAAAGGCCAATGAAGCAGCCCTTTGGTGTGATCCTTGCGGGTGGTCTTGCCACGCGAATGGGGGGTGGGGACAAGGGGCTCTTGCGGCTTGGTACCTCGACTTTGCTGGATCACGTCATTGCGCGTTTGGAGCCTCAGGTGGATCGACTGGCTTTGAACGCGAACGGGGACCCCGCCCGGTTTGAGAAGTTTGGTCTGCCGGTGGTAACGGATAGTGTCGAGGGGTTCGTGGGCCCGCTTGCGGGGGTATTAGCGGGGCTGGATTGGGCTGCAGAGCATGGAGCCGAGCATATTGTGACCGCGGCGGCCGACACACCGTTTTTCCCCGCCGATTTGGTGCCGATGCTGCAGATGACCGCGGAAGATCAAGGCGCGCCGATTGCCTTGGCTCGCACAGAAAACGGCCGACATCCGACGTTTGGACTCTGGCCAGTGGGCCTGCGCGAGGACCTGCGGGCTTCGCTGGCGGACGGTGTGCGGAAGGTCGTGCAATGGACCGACAAGCACGGCACGGCGATGGCTGACTTTCCCAGCGGCGCGCTCGATCCGTTCTTCAACGTGAATACACCAGAGGATTTGAAGATGGCTGAAGAGGCGTTGTCGTGAAAGTTTTTGGTGTGGCGGGCTGGAAAAACTCTGGCAAAACCGGGTTGATGGAACGCCTTGTCGCGGAATTTGTGGCGCGCGGATTTTCTGTTTCGACCATCAAGCACGCGCATCATGCCTTTGACGTCGATCAGCCCGGTAAGGATTCATATCGCCACCGCACGGCAGGGGCGAGCGAGGTGATGATCGGATCGAGGGCGCGCTGGGCATTGATGGCTGAACTCAGGGATGCCGATGAGCCGAGGCTTGACGAACTGATGTCCAAACTGTCGCCGGTCGATTTGGTTCTGGTCGAGGGCTTCAAGGGCGGCACCCACATGAAAATCGAAGCCCATCGCGCGGAAACCGGCGCCCGTCTGCTTGCGCCCGATGATCCGTGCATTCGTGCGATTGCGTCGGATAACGGTGCGACGTCTGAGGGGTGTTCAGCGTTCCATTTGGACGACACGGGCGGCATTGCTGATTTCATTCAATCTGAGCTGTCGCTTTGAGCGCATTTGACAGCTTTTGCGTCGTTGATTGGAACTCTGGTAACGACACCGGCCCCACACCGAAAAAGGATGCAATCTGGGCGGCCGCCGTTGTTGCGGGTCAGGCGCATCCGGCCTGTTACCTGCGTAACCGCGATGTCGCGATGGAGTGGATCACGGAGCTAGTCGAGACTGAGCTTCGCGCATCGCGTCGTTTGCTGATCGGGTTTGATTTTCCGTTCGGGTACCCCGCTGGCTTTGCTGAGCGTATCGTCGGGGAAGCGAATACACCGAAGCTTTGGGATTTCTTCGCCGAACGTTTGCACGACTCTCCGAAGCACAACAACCGCTTCGACCTGGCGGGTGAGCTAAACAGCCGATTTCCGGGCGTCGGCCCGTTCTGGTTCAATGCATTGAAGCGCGACATTGGGCATTTGCCGCGGAAGGGGCTCGCCCGGCAAGGGCACGGCATGACAGAGCGGCGTGCCGTGGATATGTCGCATCCCGGTGCATTCACTCCTTGGCAGATGGGCGGGGCTGGCGCCGTAGGTGGGCAAGTGATGACCGGCATGGCGGCTTTGTCTGCGCTCCGTCGCCGATTTGGGAGCAAGGTGTCGGTTTGGCCTTTTGAGCAGGAGGCCGAAGTTCATGTCGTTGAGATTTGGCCTTCGCTGATTGACCGTGCGGTGAGGACAAGCCGAGACGAAATACGCGACCGTGCGCAGGTCACGCTTTTGGCGCGGGCATTATCGCGCATCCCGCTGTCAACTTTAGCTGAAATGTTAAAGGTGGACGCGACCGAGGAAGGGTGGATACTGGGGAGCGGATACGAAGACGAGCTTTTACGACATGCCATGGCTGACCTGAAACCACCTCGACTGAAGAATGATTGTTTTGCCCTTCCGCCGGGGGTGGATTGGACGCCTGTGGATGAGGCTCTTTCGCGACTTCAGGACGGCATAACTCGAGTTGTTTTGCCCGAAGGCTTGCCTCTGACCGAGGCGCAGGGGCGGATACTGGCGACCGATGTGGTGGCTGTGCGGTCTAACCCTCCGGCCGCAAACTCGGCGGTCGATGGATACGGGTTTGCCCACGATGCAACAGGGGATGGGGATCAACTCCTGCCCGTGGTCGATGGTCGTGCAGCCGCTGGGGCTGCCTACGCCGGCACAGTGCCGAAGGGGTCGGCGATCCGCATTTTGACCGGTGCTTTGCTGCCCGAGGGCGTGGACACGGTTGTGTTGGAAGAAGACACGACGACCGACGGTTCGGTGGTCGCATTTGCGGGTCCGTTGAAGCCGGGTGCGAATACGCGCAAAGCCGGAGAAGACGTTGACGCGGGAGATGTCGCGCTGCCCGCTGGCACGAGATTAGGCCCGCCAGAGTTGGCATTATTGGCGGCGACGGGTGTGCAGGACGTGTCCGTGTATCGTCCGTTGCGCGCCGGCGCGCTGTCCACCGGGGACGAGATCGTGCCATCTGGCGAAACGCCCGATGCAGCGCGGACGTACGACGCCAACCGCCCGATGCTTTTAGCGTTGATCCAAGATTGGGGGATGCACTCGGTCGACCTGGGGCATGTCGGAGATGATCGCGCGGCGGTTGTCGAACGATTGAACGAGGCGTCGCAGCGCGTGGATGCCATCCTGACATCGGGTGGCGCGTCCGCCGGAGACGAAGATCACATAGCTGCCGCTTTAGGTGATGTTGGACAACGCAATGAATGGCGGATTGCCCTGAAGCCCGGGCGCCCGCTTGCGCTTGGGCTATGGCAGGGGGTGCCATTGTTTGCTTTGCCCGGGAACCCGGTGGCGGCGCTTGTCTGCACATTGGTGTTTGGACGCCCCGCACTGGGGCGCATGGCCGGTGAGCCTTGGCGCGAACCGATTGGATATCAGGTATCGGCGGCGTTTGAGAAACGAAAGAAGCCTGGACGCCGGGAATACCTTCGCGCGCGCATGACCGATGATGGCCGTGTGGAGGTTTTTGCCTCGGAAGGGTCGGGACGAATATCGGGTCTCGCCTGGGCGGATGGCTTGGTTGAGCTGCCGGACGGAGACGCACACATTCAGCCGGGCGATCTTGTCAGATACATCCCATATTCATCTTTCCGCTGACTTCTTTCTGGCGGAAATACTCCCGCCGGAGGCAGCAGATTTTGCAAAAATCTGCTATCCTGCGACGGGCCGATGGTCGGTGAGGGCTTAGTCTTCGGTAGGGCCGCCGGCCTCTTTCCAGCCGGAAAAACCACCGACGTTTGAAACGTTTTGATAGCCCATGTCCTTCAGGGTCTTCCCGGACAGCGCTGCTTGTCCGCCCGCGCCGCAGATGAGAACAATGTCAGCGTCCTTTTGGAGTGCCGGGTTGTGGAATGTCTCCATGGCCGGATCGGCGATAAACTCGATCATGCCGCGTGGCACACGCTGAGCGCCCGCGATGGTTCCGCTTTCGGCGATGAGCCCGGGATCGCGCACGTCCACAAAAACGGTGTTGCCCGCTGCGTGTTTGGCGATGCCTTCCTCGGCAGAGATCTTGGGCACGACGGCATGCGCCTCTTCGAGAAAGTCTTTTGCGTTTTTCATGGGTGGCGCTCCTTTTCTGATGCTATTTCGAAACGTAAGGGCGGCGAAGGCAAAGACAAGGTGATCTGATGTGTTGCCCTACAGGCGCGCGGCGTGCGCGATGGTGCTCGACGCCTTGACTTTCGTAGCCGCGAAGACGAGATGCCCTCGCAAGAGCCGATGCCCTGCCGCGTGAGCAGACCCGCAAAAGCGGGACATGGGGCCGGCGCTATGTTTCCGACATCACGCGTGGAGGCAGTGCGACACCCAGGAGGGGTGTGGTGCATCCAGCTTATCCGGTCCGTGCGCATTGTGCGGGCCAAACCCGCGCGGACTCCGCCCGCCAGAAAGATAGTATGACCTTTGAAGATATGGGGCTCGCCCCTCGCCTGGTAGAGCACCTTAAGACAAAGGGGTTCAAAACGCCTACACCAATCCAAGCCAAGGCTATTCCACACGCCCTAAAGGGCCGGGATGTGCTTGGACTGGCGCAAACGGGTACGGGAAAGACCGCCAGTTTCGGCTTGCCGCTATTGCACGTCATTTCGGGAAGTGGCGCCGCGCCGCAGCCTAAGTCCGCGACCAGCTTGATTCTCGCTCCAACCCGCGAGTTGGCCAAACAGATTGCCGAGGCGCTTGTGACATTCTCGCATGTGTCACATCTGAAGGTCGCGCTGGTTGTGGGTGGTGTTTCAATCAACCGCCAGATTAACATGATGAAGCGCGGGGCGGACATTCTGATCGCGACGCCGGGACGCTTGATCGACCTCATCGACCGAAGCGCAGTCCGGTTGGACCGCACGGCATTTTTGGTTCTCGACGAAGCGGATCAGATGTTGGATATGGGCTTTATTCACGCGCTGCGCCGGATTGCTCCGCTTTTGCCTGCAAAGCGCCAGACCATGATGTTTTCAGCTACGATGCCAAAACTCATGGACGATCTTGCCGCGCAGTATCTGAGTGATCCGGTTCGCGTCGAAGTTGCACGCCCCGGCGTTGCCGCCGACAATATTTCTCAAGAGGTGCATTTTGTCGGCCAGGCCGCCAAGACGGGTCTATTAATCGAGCTATTGTCAAAGCATCGCGGTGAGCGCGCATTGGTATTTGGACGGACGAAACACGGGTCTGAGCGGCTGATGAAAAAGCTTGTATCCGCAGGCTTTGATGCCGCCTCCATCCACGGAAACAAAAGCCAGGGTCAACGCGACCGCGCAATCAAGGCGTTTTCCAGTGGCGAGATCACCATCTTGGTGGCCACCGACGTTGCCGCGCGCGGCATCGACATTCCTGACGTTAGATATGTCTACAACTACGATCTGCCGAACGTGGCAGAAAACTATGTACATCGGATTGGTCGGACAGCGAGAGCTGGAGCATCCGGACGCGCCGTCGCGTTTTGTGCTCCAGACGAAACCGGAGCGCTGCGAGACATTGAGAAGGTACTGAAAACAAGGATCGGCGTCGCCTCTGGGGAGCGCCAGGCTGCTCCGAGCCGTTCGTCGCAAAAGCCAAAAGCGCCGAACAAATCACGGCGGCGTCGCCGTCGTGGCAAGCCCGGTCAGATTGCGGCGTGATCGAGCAATAAGACCCTTGACGGGTGCCCCTTGTCGCCCGTATACGCCGCCCGTCCGGGATGGTGTTCGCATCAGCCTTG
>CAZMRS010000098.1:0-7480 GCA_964568435.1 uncultured Boseongicola sp.
ACTGTTTGCGGCAACCTCGCGCTTGTCCACCTGCCCTTCGGCGGCGTGTACCTTGTGGGTGGCGTTGCACGCGCGATGGCTCCCCATTTTCAGACCTTCGGATTTGTAGAAGCGTTCCGGGACAAGGGCCGATTTGCAGGCTTTATGCAGAACTTCGCGGTGCACATTGTTGAAGACGACTACGCGGCATTAACCGGGCTGATCTCGCATCTCGAAAATTGACGGTAAATTTCCGCCTGGTGTAACCACGAGTTAAGAAACGCTCGGATAGACCTTCGGCAACTAAGTCGAAGGATCACACCCAATGGTCGGAAAGACCACATCTGATGTTGAGACGACACCGTTTCATATTGCGCTTCCGGAACGCCTGGATACGGCGGCTGCGCAATCTCTTCATGCTGAGTTGCTAGCGCACGCAAATGAAGATCTTCATCTCGATTTTGCATCTGTCACCATGTTGGGCGGGCTGTGCCTTCAGGTTCTTTTGAACCTAAGACACCATTGGGAAGTAAGCGGTCACAGCGTCACGCTCACAAACATATCGCCCCAGATTTCCAAAGCGTTGGCCGATTTCGGTACCAGCCCCTCTGCCCTCTCAACGGAAAGTTTTTCATGACAATTTCGGTCCTTGCCGTCGATGACAGTCGAACAATGCGCGACATGATTACCTTGGCGCTGAAAGACGACGATTTTGACGTCCACGTTGCCGAAGATGGTGAGCATGGTTTGGAAGTACTGCAAAATGTCGCAGCTGATGTCATCATAACAGACATCAATATGCCTCGACTGGACGGTTTCGGCTTCATAGACGCCATCCGCGCAAGAGAAGCATCAAGGCATACGCCAATTCTCGTCTTAACTACCGAAAGTGCGGACGAACTGAAGGCACGCGCTAGGGACGCCGGCGCAACGGGTTGGATCGTAAAACCTTTCGCGCAGGACAAACTTATTCGCGCTCTGCGGACGGTCACGGGGTAATTCACTATGGCCGATCCGATGCAGGAGATCCGAGCTTCATTTTTCGTTGAGTGCGAGGAATTGTTAGAAGCGCTCTTTGACGCGCTTCAAAACATGTCGGAAGAGCATGGCAACATCGACACAATCAACGTCGCCTTTCGCGCCGTGCACTCTATCAAGGGCGGTGCCGGGGCATTCGCCTTAGACGATCTGGTGGCATTTGCACATCAATTCGAGACCGTCATGGATATGGTGCGGTCATCTAGCTTGGCAGCAGACGATGCACTGCTTGCCATATTCTTTCGCTGTGGAGATATGCTCTCCGATCTGGTTCATATGTCACGCGACAGCAAAGAGATTGACGAGAGCCTGTACCATCCGCTTCTTCAGGAGCTGTCATCTCATGCAGGGATAGGGCTCGAAGAAGCCGCAGAGGAAGTAGCGGGCGAAAGCTTCCAACCGGTGGCGCTTGATCTCGACTTGGAGCCTTCTGTTGCAGCGAGCGATCCAAATAACGACGAAGATTTCGACCTTACGCTTGCGGATATTCTTGGCGACGAATCCACTTTCCAGGAGACTGCCGAAGTAACCATATCCGGCTTGACCATTGTATTTTCACCGACATCGCAGCTGTATAGCTTGGGCAACGAGCCACTTTTTGTTTTGCGCAACGTGGCGGACCTTAGCCTTTGCGATACCAAGCTGGATTTTAAGCCAAGCGCCAGCTTTGAGACGGCAGTATCGGACGGCGGTCTTACTTGGACTCTCAAGCTATCGGACACTCGCGATCTCAACGCGGCGCAGGAAGCCTTTGAATTTGTTGATGGCTTGTGCACGCTTTCTATTCAGGAGGATAGTGACTCCGATAATACAACTGCCCTAAATTTGCCGCTACCCAAAGCCTCGGAAATCGCGGCTCCCGCACTTGACCAAACCTCTGGCGTCGAAAGTGCTGACCGAGTTGCCGAAACAGAACCAAAGCCCCCGGTGCCGACGCCACAACCAGCACAAAAACAAACCACTCAAACGGCGACCGTACGGGTTGATTTGAACCGCATTGACCGCCTCGTGAACTTGGTCGGAGAGCTCGTGATTAATCAGGCGATGCTGTCTCAGTCATTCAACGAGGCCAATGTACCCGCAAACTCGAAAATTGCTTCAGGGCTTGACGAGTTCATGCAGCTCACACGCGATATTCAAGAAAGTGTGATGATGATCCGGGCGCAGCCCGTGAAGTCACTGTTTCAGCGCATGTCGCGTATCGTGAGGGAAGCTTCAGCTGCGGTCGACAAAAAAGTTCGATTGGTAACGGAAGGCGACACCACAGAAATTGACAAAACAGTCATTGAACGCCTCGCCGATCCGCTGACACACATGATCCGAAACTCCGTCGATCATGGCTTGGAAACGCCCGAGACCCGAACCATCAACGGAAAATCAGCCGAGGGTGTTGTTCGACTGTCTGCGTCGCATCGCTCTGGTCGGGTTGTCATTGAGATCGCCGATGACGGTGCTGGCATCAATCGAGAAAAAGTACTTAGCATCGCTACCTCGAAAGGTTTGGTGCCCGAAGACGCAAATCTTTCAGACAGCGAGATTGAAAACCTGCTTTTTTTGCCTGGTTTTTCCACCGCAACAGAGGTTTCAAATCTGTCCGGACGTGGCGTCGGCATGGACGTCGTAAAGAACGCAATTACTGCGCTGGGCGGACGTATCTCTATTCAATCCACTCCCGGCCAAGGCACAGTCATTTCAATTTCGTTGCCTCTCACGCTTGCCGTTCTTGACGGAATGGTGATTTCGGTGGAATCCGAGACGCTCGTTGTACCACTCAATGCAATTTCCGAAACTTTGACACTTCAGCCCGGTTCTCTGGAGCGTTTGGGGCCTGGTACCAGCGTGATTTCAGTTCGGGACGAGTTCGTCCCCCTGATCGATCTTGGGGTTGAACTGGGCTATCGGCAGCCCAAAACCAATTATGACGGCGCAATTGCACTTCTGATCGTCCAAGAGGATGGCAGTCGCTCGGCCATGGTCGTCGACGGTATCGAAGATCAGCGTCAGGTCGTCATCAAAGGCCTCCAGGACAGTTACGGAAATGTTCCCGGTGTGGCCGCGGCAACGATACTTGGTGATGGGCAAATCGCGCTCATCCTGGACACGAGTGATCTTCTCTCAAACGCCTCCGGCCGAAGTCGTGAAGTCATAACTCTCGAAAAGGCGAGCTAACATATGACACAAGATAAGAAGACGTCCACCGACGCGACAGCTCAAGATATTGAATTATTGAGTTTTTACGTGGGAGACCATGAGTATTCTGTCGACATAATGTCTGTACGTGAGATTCGCGGTTGGACTAAAACCACGTCACTGCCCCATTCGCCAATATACGTGCAGGGCGTGATCAATCTCCGGGGAACAGTGCTGCCTGTCGTGGATCTGGCACTAAGGTTGGGGTTGTCCGCCAAAGAGCCAGACGAGCGAAATGTCGTCGTTGTTGTAGATCTTGATGGTCGCACCCTCGGATTACGGGTCGACGCGGTATCTGACATCCTGTCAATCTCGACGAGCGCGCTTCAGGATCCGCCGCAAATGTCTGTTGATGAAGACGACTCGTTTGTGCGCGCCTTGACAATCGTAGACGATAGAATGGTCCGTGTTCTCGACCTAAAATCCGTGTTGCCTTCGATGGAAGAGGCTGCAGCGTGACAGTGACACCCCTCGAAACATCGGTGATTTCCGAAGAGACAATCTCGGACAAGCATTTTTCGATAATTTCTAAACTGGCCTATGAAAAAGCAGGCTTGATGGTTACTGACTCGAAACGTCAAATGATCGAAAGCCGACTGCTTCGTCACCTGAGAAGCATCAAATGCGAAGATCTTGACGCATATCTTGGATCCATCAAAAACGACGCAAGCGGTCATTTGACTGACTCCTTGATTTCCGTTCTGACCACAAACGTTTCGAGCTTTTTTCGCGAACGGCACCACTTCGATGCGATCGAGAAAAGTGTCCTGCCGAGACTTCGAGAAAAGGCCGGGAAAAACAGAAAAATCCGGTTCTGGTCGGCAGGATGCTCGAGCGGCCAGGAACCGTTCTCGTTGGCGATGATGATCCTCGAGAAAGCGCCGGATCTGGCTAAGGCAGATATACGAATTCTTGGAACGGATATTGATCGTGCAGTCTTGAAGCGGGCGAAATCTGGCACGTTCAAAAAGGAAGAGGCTGCGTCCCTACCTCCAGAGTATAGAGCTCGATTCTTGACAGAAATCAGCACTCGTTCGGGCGACTGCCGCGTTTCACAGGACGTTCTTGAGATGGTGTCATTTCGTCCGCTGAATTTGATTGAATCTTGGCCCATGAAAGGGCTCTTCGACGTAATTTTTTGCCGAAACGTTGTGATTTATTTTGACAGCTTGACCCAACTTGAACTTTGGCCTCGGTTTCATTCCGCCTTGGAGCCAAACGGCTATCTTTTTCTGGGACATTCCGAGCGCATACCCGCGCCTGGGAATACCGGTTTCACGCCAAACGGCGTTACGACTTACAAGAAGTCGCCGGCCGCGAGACCTTGAGAGTGATTGAGAGGCAAAACTGATGTCACTTAGAGAACAACTGAGAACGCTGGTTGTTGACGACATGTCGACGAGCCGCGGATTGCTCACGCAATCCCTGGATGCGATTGGCATTCGGAATGTTGCGACCGCCGCCGACGGCAAATCCGCGCTCCAATCCTTAATTCGGTCCCCGGTCCATTTGGTGATCTCGGATTATAATATGCCTGAGATGGATGGACTACATTTGCTTCACTACCTTAGGAAAACGCCGCAAACCTCAAAGGTCGGGTTCCTACTGATAACTGGTCGTGCCGAGCCAGCCATCATCGAGAAAGGCCGCCAACTCGGTATGAACAATTACCTAAGAAAACCTTTTGAAACCAGCGATCTAAAGACAGCAATTGAAGCTATAGTGGGCAGATTGTAAACATGACGGATGACACGACTGCGCCGAGTAGCTTTGACATAGAGCAACTTGCATATCTGCATGAAGCCATGGCCCAGAATATGCGCCAGATGCACAGAAACGCTCTCGATATTCAAGCTCTTCTCGACGGTGAGTTCGAAATGAAAACGGATAGGTCGCATGCGCTCGCCCAGGTCCAGCACTTAGATCGGCACGCACAGATGCTTGAGGATTTTTCCCGTGTTCTCCAACGATGCGCAGAAGGCTTTTTGAAACGTGAGCTTGATATAGCTGAGCTCAAAAAAGTTTGTGCATTACAGTCTACAGTGTCGGCTCTTTTTGACGCTCAAAGTGACCCCCCGTTATCGGACAAGGGTGACCTGATTTTCCTATAGTGTTTTTGTGTGGCAAGGACGGCTTCAAGAGGCCAATCGGAAACTATAGCTCAAGGCGTCACCTAGAAAAGCTCGACATCGTTGGTCTTAAGTTCTGTAGGTCTGTGCATGACGGGCGCGTTCCGCACCAAGCGTTGTTTGACCGCACCGCTTTCGGGCCAAAATTTCAACTGTCGTGCGCTGTCACCCCCGGTGCTTGCGCCATCACACGTAATCCCCTCATGTTGCAAAAAACTCAGCACAAATTCAGCATTGCGGGCTCCGATATCGGTCATGCCCGACAACATGGATGCTCCGCCGAATACTTTCGCCCGAAGGTGATTGCGCTGCCCGCCAAAGCGTAGGATCGCATTGATTAGGCGTTCGATGTCGACCGCGCCCGCGCTCAAGTTATCACGATAAGAGGCCGCCTCCGGCAATAGCATATGGTTCATGCCGCCAACGCGCTGCCCTGGGTCCCATAAGCATAAAGAAACACAGGACCCTAAAACGGTTGTGATCAGATCATTTGGGGAATGTCCAATCGCCTGCTCTCCCTGTGAGATGTAAGTCCGTTGATACCCGCTCAAGTGCCCTGCCCTTTGCCCGTAACCTGCAGAATACGGCGACATATCTTGCTCAAGTGCACCACGTCCATCACCGCACCGCGGTCACGTGCCGCTTTGGGCATGCCGTCCACGACAACAGTTTCAGGCGATTGAGCAATCGTATGGGCTCCGGCATTTCGCATGTCTAGCATCGCCGTCGCTCCGTCACGTCCCATGCCGGTCAACATAACTGCCACTGCGTTGGCACCAAAAGGCACAGCTGAATTAAAGAGATATTCCACACAAGGCACATACATCGCCTGGCCGTCATCAGGCTGAAGGACAATGCGCGGGCGCTCTCGCCCACGCAGCGTAACGTGATGTGCTCCACCTGGCCCAATTAAGATTTCACCCTGTCGGAGGAAATCTCCGTCCTTGGCAAGTCGAACACTTCCGCGGCAGTTGCTGTCTAGTCTGCGCGCAAAGCTCTCCAGAAAGGGCGCAGGCATGTGCTGAGCTACGACAACTGGCGGACCGTTCTCTGGGTAATCTGAAAACACCTGCATCAACGCTTCGACGCCGCCCGTCGAACTGCCAATAACAACGAACTTTCCGGACCATTCATATGCACATGCGTCCGAAGATACCTCGACGGCGCCTATGGGTTCCGCAGGCTTGCGAATACTTGCCTCGGCAGCGACGGCCACCGTATCTGCGAGGTCGGCGACTCGGGGGTCGCCAGCTTGCAACCGTTTCAGGTCGATGCAATCCAAGGCACCCAACGAAAGTGCTTTGATGGCTGCATCACTTTGCTCAGCCGTACGTGTCGAGACCATGATGACGGGCATTGGCCGCAGCCGCATGATCTTTTCCAGGAATACAAGACCGTTCATCCTGGGCATCTCAACGTCGAGGGTGAGAACATCCGGACGCAGGGCCTTGATCATATCGCGAGCTTCGTACGGGTCGCCCGCCTCACCCACGACGGTTATGCGTGGATCCTTCGACAGAAGCGCGCGAATAAGCATTCGGATGGTTCGGGTATCATCGACGATTAAGACGCGGATCGGTGGACCCGTTGAAATTACATCTGAATTCAAAGCCGTATCCTTCAACAAAATTGGGCGCGCCCGCGTAACGAGCGCGCCCTAAGTAGAGGGACAGGCTAAAAATAGCGTTTATGCCTGAGAGGTGGCACCACGCAGTGGCTCAAAATGAAGATATATTCCGTCGCAATAGACATCCTCAGGATCGCCGAGGTGGAACATTGTGTAGCTCAGTCCGGTCTCTCGTTGTTGGTCAACGCCCGCGCGTGCCACCAAATCCCCGGCCTCACAACGTTGTTTTTGATCCGAACTAACAATCTGTCGTGGCGACACCAAAATGTCGGCTGAAGGCGTGGCCTGACCTACTGACCCTGCTTGGATGCGAATGGGATTGGAGTCTGTTTTCTCGTTCAGGAAATCCTGGTCGAGCAGCACACGGTTCAACCAAACAATTGGCTTGAACTCGCCTGAACGTGTCTCGACAAGGTCGCCTTTGCGCAATGCCACAGCGTGAACGTCGCCAAACGATGTCCGCACTTTTGTCATGGGAGCAAGCCCCGGCAAAGGCCATCTGTCCCGAGATGGCATA
>CAZMRS010000099.1:0-231 GCA_964568435.1 uncultured Boseongicola sp.
CAGCGGCCACTGCAGCCGTGCGTTCCTGCTTGTCGGTGATCGCATAAGCCGCGCGCATCTGCTCTTCGCCAGCCGCTTTCACAACATCATAGAGCGCACTGTAGTCGGGTGCTTCGAATTCGAATGGCTCATTGGCTGCGTCTTCTGCCAGGTCGATGATCAGATCGATGACCGGTTGGATCTGCTCGTGCGCGAAAGTAACAGCGCCCAGCATTTCTTCTTCGGACAGTT
>CAZMRS010000099.1:241-7461 GCA_964568435.1 uncultured Boseongicola sp.
CTCGTAGGCTTCCGATTCCACCATCATCACGGCGTCTTTTGTGCCGGCGACAACCAGATCGAGACGTTGCTCGGGGTTGTTCTTCAGCTCGTGCATGTCGTCGACAGTTGGGTTCAGAACGTACTCGCCGTCTTCAAAACCAACGCGAGCACCTGCGATTGGGCCCATGAAAGGTGCGCCGGACAGTGTCAGGGCAGCGGACGCTGCGATCATCGCCACAACGTCAGGGTCGTTGACGAGGTCGTGGCTCAGCACCGTGCAGATCACCAGAACTTCGTTTTTGAAGCCGGGAACGAAAAGTGGGCGGATCGGACGGTCGATCAAACGCGAGGTCAGCGTCTCTTTTTCTGTCGGACGGGCTTCGCGTTTGAAGAAGCCACCCGGGATCTTACCGGCGGCATAGTATTTTTCGTTGTAGTGAACGGTCAGTGGAAAGAAGTCCTGACCTGGTTTTTGGCTTTTGGCGAATGTCACGTTGGCCATCACGGAGGTCTCGCCATAGGTGGCTATAACCGAACCGTCCGCCTGACGCGCGACTTTCCCGGTTTCCAGTGTCAGCTTTTCCTCGCCCCACTGGATTGATTTTTTAACTTCGTTAAACATCTATCGTTTCCTGTTTGGGCCCAGCTCGGCGGTCCGAGTGCCCGTTTGAATGGCGGCCCCATTGCCGCCGACCCCTCGTATCATGCCATGCGCCGGGGTCCGTGCGTCACGTCTCAGATGGGCGGCCTCTACATGAAATTGCAGGCTTTGGAAACGAATTTTCGCAAGGGATATGAACGATAGAATGACGTGAGGTGTCGGTGTCTCGACTGCTGGCGATGAAACCCCAAGCAACAAAGACAATGAAGGGACTGAATGCACTACTGAGTGCCTGTTTGTTGGCGCTTGCCGCTGCCCCGCTTTGGGCTGCGGATATGACCGCACTCGTGGACCGCCGTGAGAACGCCATCGCCCCTTACTTCGAGGTTCCGGCCACTTCGCTTCTGTCTATCTTCGGTGTTGGTGCTGACAGCCTTTTGGAAGCCAACGGCAAAGTTGATGTACCAAAGCTCTAGGACGGCACTTTCCTTTTGACCGACGAGATACTTGCGAGTTCGGCCTTGACCCTCAACGGATGCGAAGTGCGTTTCGAGGGTTTCTCCATGATGGTGCACGATCCCGACATTCTGCCGCCGTCCTAACTCTGGCGTCGTGCTGCTCTGACCCCGCGCCAACCGGGTGCGCATTGATCGCGCATAGGGTTGTGGTTGATTGTCGCGACAGCCTAGCGGATTACGCCGATCGAGAATACGTCTGTGCAAACAGATCCTGAATGGATGAGTCACATGCGATTTCTGCTTTCTGTTCTTGCTGTTGTCTTTGGGACCGCTGCGTTTGCCGACGAACAGTCGACGATTCAGATCAATGATCCGATCATGTTCAAGGCCTTTGAAAATGCGCGCGCGGCCGGTGGGTACATGACCATAGCCAACACTGGCGACGAAGACGATCTGCTGATAGGGATCGAGATCGAAGATCGGATGTCGATGATCCATGAAAGTCGCGAAGAAAACGGCGTGGTGCGGATGCTGCATGTCGACGCTTTGGCGATTCCGGCGGGCGATCAGATCTCATTCAAGCCCGGGGGTTTCCATGTCATGCTCATGGGGCTCCAGCCCGGCGAGTTACCAGTGGGCGAAACAGTGGAAGCGACTTTGATCTTTGATCGCGCAGGCGCTGTTCCCGTAACTTTCGAAGTTGTGGACAAAGATGCCGTCAGCGCTGACCAAAAGATGACACACTAAATTCACCTGATGAATTGCCCGCAAAAAGGCCGCTGCGATAGGCGGCCTTTTCGTTTCTGCCTGATTAGTTTTGATCCGCGGCCTTGATCCGCACGAGCTTCCGCCGATCCAAGACGTATAACGCAATCGACGCTGTAATCGCGAGGCTCGAGCCAATGATGGCCACACCTTCGTAACCAGTGAATGATGTTCCAAGAGCGAACACTGTAGACGCGAAGATCATGCCGCCAAAGTGATTGACCGACAAAAGCGCGCTTCCCGCGCCGGCTCGGTCAGCCAATAGTCCTTGAATGTAACCAATGGGAATGGACAACAAAATGCCCGCACCAATTCCGGCGGGCAGGGTAAGCCACCATGCAAATGTCATGGACGGCAATAAGCCCAAAACGGCAAGGAACCCGCCGTAGATAAAGACGCCCACCATAATGAGGAACGACTGCGAGACGTAGTTCAGGCATCTCACGATCAGGATCATAACCGGAATTTCGATGAACGCGATGACACCTGCGAAGACGGCGACATCTGGTTCGGCACCTCCCAAATTGTTCAGGATCAAGAGCCCAAGCAGGATGTTATAAAGCGCATTTGACGCCGAAATAACGCAGATCAGCGCCAGTCGAACCAGCAGGCCCCGATCGGTCAACTCACCAAGCGAAGCAAAGAAGCCCTTGCCCGAGGTGCCGGTGACTTCGAGCCTTCGGGAACTGGACCAAAGGCGAGAGATTACAATGAACGCAATGAGATTGGCCGCGGCGACAATGGCGTAAGCCGTCAGGAGGTCGACACCTTTCGCAAGCGCGTAGCCCCAGGCGACCGGGGTCAGCGCAAAAGCAGCGGAAAAAGCGGCGCGGACGAAGGCAGTTGTTGAGGCGCGGTTCAACGCGGGGTTCTCGTTGGCGGCAACTGTGGCGATCGCAAAATACTGAGTGAATGCCGTTGCGCCCGCGGGAAACAAGATCACGTGGACAATGATGAAAGCGACCTTGGAGGGCGCGATAAACATCAGGAGCCCACCGCTCATCCCGATGAGCAAAGCGCATTGCAAAGCCGTCCGGAATTTCCCGGTCTGATCGGTGTAGATGCCCGCGGTGACCGAAGCGGCAACGCTGATTGCTGCTCCACAGGTTATGATTAACGCGAATACCGCGTCCGAGAACCCTATCCGCTCAATGCCGATGATGGATTGAAACGGCTGCACGCTGGCCACGCCAATCGCCATCAGCACCACGCCAATGAGCGCGACCTGCAAGAGTTTGTCGTTCAGCATGGTTTTCGGTGACATGTCGTTTCCGTGCGGTAGGACGCCTGCTGTCGAAATCCTAGGTTAGTGCATCATGGCTGAAACGAAAAAAGCGCGGTGGTCTCCCATCGCGCTTTCCAAACTCAGATCGGAGTAGTCCGTTTTAGCGGCGTAGTCCGAGACGCTTGATCAGGTCCTGATAGCGTGCTTCGTCTTTGCCTTTGACATAGTCCAGAAGCTTCCGGCGCGTCGCAACCATTTTCAGAAGACCACGGCGACCGTGATTGTCTTTCTTGTGGGTTTTGAAGTGCTCGGTGAGTGTGGCGATACGGCTGGAAAGGATGGCAACCTGTACTTCCGGCGAACCTGTGTCGCCTTCTTTGGTCGCGTACTCTTTCATGACGCGTGCTTTTTCTTCAGCAGTAATCGACATCGGGGTCTCCTTCAGAGTTAGAGAAATGGCGCAAGCCGGGATGTCGTCCAGCAGGGCCCTTGGAGGGTCCGACCGCGCGAATTGCGGTGCGGATGCGGGCGTATAGGGGATATCTTTGGATTTGCAAAGCGTTTTGTTGCCGAGAGCTTTGAAACGCTTGAGTGATTGGCCGATTGCGCCGATACTTCCGCTTAAACACAACAATGGGCAGAGCAGTAGACCCTTGGAAATTCTTCTCGCGATCTTTGGCGTGGGGTTGCTGGCGTCGCTGGTGGGCGGCGGTGGCTCTGGCACGTTGGGCGGTGACGAGCCCGAGGCCACGGATGAAGGCACTCCTGGTCCCGATAGCATCGACGGGACCTTCTTTGATGACGTGATTTTTGGTCGGGCCGGCGACGATACTATCAATGGAAGCGTCGGGAACGATTACCTCGACGGCAACGCAGACGACGATCAAGTTTTCGGTGACGAGGGCAACGATCAACTTTTTGGCGGTGCGGGCAGCGACACGCTTGGGGGTGGTATCGGAGACGATTTCCTGCGCGGCGGCGCCGGTGACGATACGCTGCGCGGTGGCGCAGACGACGACCTTCTTGAAGGCGCGCTCGACAACGATTTCCTCCAAGGTGATGGCGGGAAAGATACGCTGAAAGGTGGCCCGGGTGCGGATTTCCTCACGGGCAATCTGGGTGAGGACGAGCTCGAGGGTGGCCCGGGCAATGACACGCTAATCGGGCTGTCAGGCAATTTCACAGACGCACCTTCAAGTGACGCCGATGATCCTGATCGCTTGGAAGGATGGGAAGGCGAGGACTTTATCGTCATGGGTGCAGGCGACGAGGCATGGGGCGAGTTTGTCACAACGCGCGCGGACGGTGCCGCGGACACGTTTGTGTCCGGCATATGGGCCGATGGCGATCCGCCCTTGGTTCGTGACTTTGATCCGGGAGCCGACAGCCTCGTTTTGTACTACGATCCTGGTCTGCTCACCGATCCAGAGGTGACTGTGACGACGGTCGATATCGCGGGCGATCTGACCTTCCAGGTACGTTTGGAGGGTACGATCTTGATGAACGTTCAGATTGGCACGTCTGGTGTGGTCGATCCGACTTTGGTCGAGCTCAGAACACCAGCCATTGGTCCTACGACGTAAGCTTCTGGAAAAATTGAACGATTTTGTGCCACTGCCGAAAGGCTGCGGTAACTATCATGGATCACTCTCAAAGCGTTGATTACTTTTGGGGTGAACAGTGTCGCTTGAGCTTTGGATCGTTGGTTGGGGATTGGTGGTCGTGGCTTTGGCGCGCCTCAGGGCAAAGGCCCGGCGTGCAGCATGGGAAAAAGCACCCGGTCGGGCCTATGTTGGTCCTGCGGACGGGTTGGCTGATAACGGTAGGCAGATTGAAGCCGTCGCGGATAGCGCGCCGGTCGCGTCCGAGCGTGCAGTGGATCTTGGTGACGGTGAGGAGAACCGAACCTCAGAGGACTCTGTTGTGCACAGAGTGCCCACTGATGTCGCCGAGTTCCTCATTCCGGACTTTCATGTTGGGGTTGATCTCTGCGCCGTCGAATTAGCCTATCCGGACATCGACTTTGTGCATTGGCGGGGGAACGGGCTTTCAGGGATGATTTTCTTTGATGGGGCCGAGACTTTGACAGTTCTCTTCCGGGGCTTGGACACTATCCCAAGTGAAGACATTCAGGTTCATTTCGACCACCCGCGTAAAGGTGCTCAGTGCTACCGGCTTTCCCAACTCTTGGATGTGCACGAATGCGCGATATCAGAAGAACAGGCTATGGAACGCCGCGGCGTGACACCTTCGAACATTGGCTCAGGAGCAAGCCTTGAGGATGCCCCGATGGAATTCAAAGACTTTGATGTCAAAAGAGAATGCATTGAAGTCTTTGTACCGCACGAGCGGATCTCGTCGACCGTTGTTGAAGTTGAGATCAGTGATGACGAATCAGACGCCTGTGTCGTGATAGACGGGCGTGTCGCCGCGATTTTGCGCGGCGCACACGAGGCAACCGAAAGCAACGTCAAGCTTGTCGCAACGCGTCAGACCGTTGCCGCGTAAGTCGGCGTCCAGGGAAGCAGGGGCTGCGCATAGGCGACATAGAGTGGGTGTCTGGGATGCCCGTCTTTCGTGGTACCTAGACATTTGAGTTCTTGCGCATTGGTCGACAAAAGTTGTTCGACCTCCAGATGCCTGTCCTGGTGAGCCCCATGTACGCCCCAGGCACAAAGCACGTCGTCCGACCACGCTGTAGCCTCGAACAGACAGCGGTCATTGTCCGGTCCGACAGGTGCCTTGGCTTTTTTGAGTTTAGCCGGATCAGTTTCCTTCCAGGCAAACACGTTACAAACCCGCATCGCGCCGTACTCCAACGCACGTGCTCGGCGCTCGCATCGTTCCACCGTAGGATCGTTCATAACTTCCGTCGCCTTTGACGGATTGAGCATGATGAACAATAGGCGCCGACCAGAGGTATCCCAAGTCCGCGTCAGCGCGTACCGGTACCTATCGCAATCGGAGTAGATCGCCTCGCTATGCGAGTCTGCAGAAGTATGCGCCCGCGAGATTAAAGTCACAGGCGAAACACGCGCGTCGGACGTAACTCGCCGGCTTGGTATATTCCGACCGCGACGGGTACACCCCGATGTGACCCCCATGCCACCACGCCAAACGCAGCTTCGCTTGAGACGACCGCACCTGGATTACCGTTCGAAATACGTACGGCTCCTTCGGCGCTCAAGATACAGTGTGGCAAGTCTTGAAGGCCCGTTTCCAAGGGCAAAAGTAAGTCCTCGATATCCGGAGTTCTTGCGAGGTCTGTTAGTGTTTCGAGGCTTACGGCCTCATCAGCGGTGAATGGGCCGGACCAAATGCGGCGCAAGCTCAGGACATGGCCAAAGCACCCAAGATATTCGCCCAAGTCCCGCGCAATGGATCGGACGTAGCCGCCTTTTCCACACTCCATTTCAAGAATGACCGTGTCAGCGTCCACACGTTCGATCAGTTCCAGACGCTCCACCCGGAGCGGCCTCGGCGCTAAATCGATGTCCTCCCCTCCGCGTGCGAGGGCATAGGCGCGTTGTCCGTCGATTTTGACTGCTGAGAATTGCGGCGGCACTTGCTGAATGTCCCCAGTAAACACTGGTAAGGCCGCGCGAATGTCGTCATCTGACGGGCGTTTATCAGAGGTTTTGATAACCTCGCCCTCAGAATCGTCCGTATTTGTCGCGGCGCCAAGGGTCACGGTGAAGCGGTAGGCTTTATTGGCGTCCGTGACGAATGGCACCGTCTTGGTCGCTTCTCCCAGAGCGATGGCCAACAGGCCCGTGGCCTCCGGGTCCAAGGTTCCGGCATGGCCGGCCTTGTTCGCATCAAAGGCCCACCGAACTTTACCCACGACGCTGGTTGACGACATGCCACTTGGCTTGTCGACAATCACCCAGCCTGAAATGTCGCGACCTTTTTTGCGCCGAGCCAATTGTGCCTCCGTCGTCGGTTTCGCGCTGCCTGCTAAAGGGCAGGCCGCGTATCGTCAATCTTTGGGCCGTATGACAGCCAGAATTGGCCCCATGGGAAACCCAATGTCGTGACGGCCAAGAGCCGGGACGAACAAGCGCGATACCTTGCCATCGAGAAAGAGTGCGTTTGGCGTTTTCAGTACGTTTATGAAAAGTCATGCGAAGAGATGGAAATATACCGGGACCTCCGAAATCACGGCAAACAGCGATCCGTAAACGGAGACA
>CAZMRS010000100.1:0-7460 GCA_964568435.1 uncultured Boseongicola sp.
CGCTCTTCCAAAACCTTCCGCGCGACGCGAAAGCATTCCAGCGCTTGCGGCACGCCGCAGTAAATACCGATGACGTGGATGATGGATCGGATCTCTTCCTTGGTGACACCGTTGTTCAGCGCGCCTTTGCAGTGGATTTCCCACTCATGCATCTTTCCCAGCGCACCGATCATGGAGAGGTTCATCATGCTGCGGGTCTTGGCGTCGATCGTATCGTCGTCCCAGCCGAAGCCCCAGCACCAAGCGGTCATCGCCTCTTGAAAGGGTCGTGTGAACCCGTCGGCCGCTGCAAGGTTTTTTTCAACGTATTCTGCTCCCAGTGTGGACTTGCGCTGTTCAAGGCCGCGTTCGAATAGGTCGTTGTCCATGATTTGGTTCCTTGAAGAATGAGTTAGCGGAGGCGGATCGCGACGTTTTTGGTTTGGACGTAGTTCCAGAGCGCTTCGCGGCCCTTTTCGCGCCCGTACCCGGATTTGCCGTAACCGCCAAATGGCGTCTCGACACCGCCGGCGTACCATTCGTTGACGAAAACCTGACCCGCACGGATCTCTTTGGCAGCGCGTGTTGCCCGGTCGAGGTTTTGAGTGAAGACACCGCCGACGAGGCCATAGTCTGTGCCGTTGGCAATGGTTATTGCGTCTTCGTCTCTCTCAAAGGACATGACCGAAAGGACGGGGCCGAAGACCTCTTGTTGGGCGATGGTCATGTCGGGCGTGACACCGTCGAGGATTGTCGGATCGAGGAAGGCGCCGGGAAGATTGGATTTCCGCCCGCCGGTAATTACACGTGCGCCTTCACCTACCGCTTCAGTCACCATGTCGGCAGCCCGGTCGCGCTGCTTGACCGAGATCATCGCGCCCATGTTGGCTCCAAACTCTGGAAGCTCTATTCCAGGCCTCACGCTGATGCCTTCGGCCATCGCTGAGAGCCGTTCGACAAGTTCCTCTTTTCGGCTGTGGTGTACGATGACGCGGCTCATCGCAGAGCAGACTTGCCCGGCGTTGAAATAAATGCCCCAGCGGACATCATCGGTGAAGGCGGCAAGATCGGCGTCATCGTGGACGATTGCCGCGGATTTTCCTCCGAGTTCCAGCACGCAGGGCACCACATTTGCTGCGGCGGCCGTCGCAATTGCGACTCCAGTGGGAACAGAGCCCGTAAAGACGATTTGGTTCACATGAGGGTGCGCCGAGAGGGCGGAACCTGCCTCATAACCGTAGCCGCAGAGAATGTTCACCGCACCGTCGGGAAGCCCAACTGCCTCGGCTGCCTTGGCAAACCAAGCGTTCGTAAAGGGCGACAGCTCTGGTGTCTTAATTACGACCGTGTTTCCTGTGGCGAGTGCCGCTGAAAGCGAGCGCGCTGTCATTTCAACCGGATAGTTCCATGGGATGATCTGTGCGGATACGCCGAAGGGTTCGTGTGTGGTGAAGTCGAAATACTGTGCGCCAAGAGGGATCGAGCGCCCTTCGACGGTTTCGGCCTGATTACCGTAATACTCGAAGTAGCGTGCTGCGCCTTCGACTTCGATGTGCGACTCCCAGAGAGGCTTGCCTTGCTCGAGCGTCAGCACCTCGGCGATCTCATCTTTGTGCTCCAGCAGATAACGGCCCATAGCCTGAACCATGCGCCCACGTTCCACAGGTCGCAGATCGCTTAGGGCACCGGAAAGGTGGACGCGTCTTGCGGCGTCCACGGCAAGGTCGACGTCTGCGGCATCTGCCAGTGCGTGATGTGCGAGCACTTCTCCCGTTGCTGGATTGATGACATCAATTCGGCCCGCGCCGCCATCGACCCATTGCCCGCAGATGTAGTTTTGCCAGTAGGCCTTTACATTGCTCATTTTTCGGCGACCGCCTCGCGCATCCAGTGTTGAAGTTTTTGTATGGAGTGTTCTGACATCACGCCGCATCCCGGATCAAGCACAAGTGGTCCCGGGCGGTAGCCTTTGGACCTCAGACCTCGGTGAACGGATTCGACGAGGTGGATGTCTTCCTCAACGGTCGTTTCGCGGTCCTGAACGGCGAGTTGGCGGATTACGTCGCTTTCAACACCGTGCTTGGTGTACCAGCCGCGGAATACTGTGCAGTGATCCACATCCTGGACGCGCCAATGATAGGTGTTGAGAACGTTGCCCGGGTAGCATTGGAACGAGAACATCGGCCAAAGGAACCAAGACTGGTAGCGCCCAGCATAGTCGTTGGCGGAAAGGTCGATCGGATAGGTCATGCTGTCCAGAGACTGGCACTCTGTCGTGTGCCTTAGGACGTAACCGCCATTCGGGTCTGGTTGAATATCGTAGGTCTCAGGCTTCACCACACCTTCGGCAAATGTCGGGTGATTGGTTGGGCAGTGATAGCATTCGGAGTAGTTCTCGATTGAGACCTTCCAGTTGCAGTTCTCGGCGATCTCGACCCATTCGAGGGGCGCGAGGTCGCCGATATGCGGGACGAAGTTTGCGATTTCTTCGCGGACGCCGGGGAACCAGTCGTCCATCGGGGCGGTGTCGTCATCGAGATTGACGAAGATGAAACCGTGGAATTCTTCCGTGCGCACCGAGGTCAGACAAATCTTCTCGCGATCAAAGCCGGGGACGCTTTTGATGTTGGGTCCGGCGCGTAGGCCGCCTGTCAGCTCATATGTCCATTGGTGGTACGGGCAAACGACGACTCGCGTGGTTCCGGTGCCACTGACCAGCTCATGCGCACGATGCTGGCACACGTTGTAGAATGTACGAACCTGCTCGTCCCGCCCGCGAATGCAGAACAGACTTTGGCCAGCGATCTCGAACGCGAAGTAGTCACCAACGTTGGGTATCTGGCTGACGTGTCCGGCGAACTGCCAGGCTCTCATCAGGAGACCGCTCATCTCTTGTTCGAAAATGGCGGGATCGGTGTAGTACCGCGCCTCAAGCGAATGAACGAGCGGAGCGGTCATCATTCTTCTCCGAAATAGACGCCGCGTTCGCGTCGGCGCTCGTGGAAAGTCTCAACCCGGGCGACGATCCGTTCGTCGGCCACGGCTACCACCATTGACAACAATGTTTCCAAAAGTGCGATTGTGGAAACCGATGATGGGAAGAATTGCCGGGTGTCAGTGGACAGGATGAACGCGTGGTCGGCTTCGATCACAATGGGCGAGGCGGGCGAGTCCGAGATGCCAATGATTCGCATCCCCTGCTCACGCGCAATGCGCACCGCTTCAACGACTTCGGTGCGATAGGGCTTGCAGGTTATCGCGATGAGGACATCTTGTTCGTCAGTCCAGGCAAGGTCGTCTGCTGGCAGGGAGCCTGCCTTCGGAATGTTGAAGAATTGTACCATGCCTGTGGAGGCGAGATAGGTGAAATGAGTGGCCGTTGAGTTGTTGATGCCGACGCCGAGCGTGTAGACATTCCGGGCGTTCCAGATCGTTTCGGCGGCAGAGCGCATATCTTCAATACGGATTGCGGCGAAGGTGTCTTCGATGTTGCGAAGGGCCGCGCGCGCAAGATCGGCATAGAGTTCGCCAAGCTCGCCTTGTTTGCCCACATCCTGCAGCCAGCGGGCGCGGTCGGTGAAGCTTGTGCCTCCGGTCCGGATAGCCTCACGGAACGGTTCGCGGAAGTCTTCGTAGCCTTCGAATCCAACTTGGCGGGCCATTCGTACCAAAGTGTTGGGCTTGACGTTCGCCGCAGCTGCTATCTCGCGTACAGACGAAACACCAATATTTCTTGGGTTTTCCAACACATAGCGCGCCGCTTTGCGCGCTTCGGGCGTCAGGGAGTCAAGCTCGCCTGCCAAACGGTCCAAAGCCGGAATTGATACGTTCGTGTCATTCATGATTGACGACGGTACATTTGTTCAAATAACGTGTCCACCGAAATCGTTGCGCTTCGGGAATCAAAAAATGTCGAAGAAAGAACTGCCAAGCCACGCTCGTGTTGTGATTGTAGGCGGGGGCGTGATGGGGTGCGGGTTGGCGTATCACCTGGCTCACGAAGGGTGGGGGTCGGACACAATCCTACTGGAGAAGGCAGAGCTGACGTCTGGGTCAACCTGGCACGCGGCAGGTCAGATCACCCATTCAACATCGTCCTACGGCCTGGGTCGAATGGTCGACTACAACATTGGTCTGTATTCGGGAGTGCTGGAGAAGGAAACCGGACAACCAGTGACCTGGCATGGCTGCGGATCGTTCCGCCTTGCCTATACCGAAGACGAAATGGATTGGCTGCGCCACACGCTCTCGGTCGGCCGTGCGCTGGGCTTCAACATCGCGCTCGTGGATCGTGATTTCATTGCGTCGAAGCATCCTTTTTACAATCTGGAAGGTGTAATTGGAGCGCTTTACACGCCGGACGATGGGCATGTTGACCCGTCGAACGTCACGCAGGCCATGGCGACAGGAGCCCGTCAAAAAGGCGTACAAATCTTTAGGCGCTGCCGCGCGACCAACATCACCCAGAGTGATACCGGTGAATGGGTGGTGGAAACCGAACTTGGCACAGTCACATGCGAACATGTTGTGAATGCTGGCGGGACCTATGCGCGTCAGATGGGTGAATGGTCTGGCCTTCAACTGCCCATGACGTCGATGACCCACCATTACTTCGTTACCGAAGAAGTGCCGGAATTTCAAGAGCTTGAGACTGAGCTGCCTGTTATTCGAGACGACAAAAAGGTCTCGGGTTATATCCGAATGGAGCAGAAGAAGGGCCTGATTGGGATCTACGAGAAGGACAACGTGAATTCCGTTTGGCACGATGAGTGCCCCTGGCATTATGAGAACTGGCTGTTCGACGCGGATTACGACCGGATCATGCCTTGGCTGGAAGAGTCGTTGAACCGAATGCCGATCTTCGCCGAGCTCGGAATTACGCGAGAAGTGCATGGCGCGATCAGCCATCCGCCAGACGGAAACCCTATGGTGGGCCCGGCGCCCGGCGTGAAGAATTACTGGTGTTGCTGTGGCACGCAGATTGGCATCGGCTGGGGGCCTGGTCTCACACGAGAATTGGCCAAGTGGATCGTGCATGGCGCGGCGGATATTTCGATGCGCGATTATGATCCACGGCGTTTTGGGGCTTATGCCACCAAGGACTGGCAAGTCACCAAGGCGCACGAAGATTACAAGCTGCGGCACGAAATTCCGTTTCCGCATTTTAACCGGCTGGAAGGCCGACCCATTAAGCCCTCCCCCCTTTATGAGCTTCTGAAGGAACAGGGTGCTGTTTACGAAGAAGTGTATGGGTTCGAACGTCCGCGCTGGTTTGCGCGTGATGAAGTGGAGCAGCGCGATCACTACTCGTTCCGGCGCAACGAAGTGCATGACATGGTGGGTGCCGAAGTAAAGGCCGTTCGGGAACGCGTCGGTATCATGGATGTTACGGCGTTCACCAAAATCGAGGTTTCCGGCCCTGATGCATATGCACTTCTGGATCGTTTGACCGCCAACCGGATGCCGCAAAAGACAGGCTCGATCACGCTAACTCATATGCTGAACCGTCGCGGGCGGATCGAGGTCGAGACGACTTTGGTGCGTATGGCCGACGATCGCTATTACCTTGTTTGCGCGGCGTTTTTTGAGCAGCGGCTTCTGGATCATCTGAATCACAATAGAGCCGGTGAGGAAGTGAAGATCAACTGTCAGTCGGATAAATGGTCGGCGCTTTCTCTGAATGGACCAAGGGCGCGCGATGTCCTGGCGGCATGTACAGATGCCGATCTGACAAACGCCGGCTTCCGTTGGCTCTCGGCGCAGGAAATTACGTTGGCGGGCCATAAGGTTTGGGCATTCCGCATGTCTTATGCTGGTGAGCTTGGCTGGGAGTTCCATATGCCAAACGATGCTTGTCTGGATGTTTACAACGCTCTCTGGGCTGCAGGCGAACCGCATGGGATCGAGAACTACGGTTCCTTTGCTATGAACTCCATGCGGATGGAGAAGGCGTTTCCAGGCGCGGGCGAATTGACGAATGAAGTCACGCTGCCTGAAGCAAACGTAGAGCGCTTTATGCGGCTGGATAAGGAGTATCTGGGCGCGGAGGCAACGCGCGCTTCGGCCAAGGAGATGGAGGCTGGATCGTCTAAATGGATCTGCGCCTACCTGGAAATCGAGCCGGACGGAGTAGAGGATGGGCACGGTGGTGAGGCTGTAATAATCGACAATAAAGTTGTCGGATCGACTGCATCCGTGGCCTATGGGCATACTGTCGGGAAGATACTGGCTTTTGCGTATGTGAAGCCTCATGTGAACGTAGTGGGCACGGACGTGGAAGTCATTGTCGCTGGCAAGCCAAGAAAAGGTCGGATTTTGGGAGAGCCGGCATACGATCCGGTGTCAACGTTGCCGAGAACAGACGCAGTCTTGGAAGCGGCCGAATGACGATACCCAAAACGATGAAGGCGATGGTCACCATGGGGCATGGTGGCCTCGATCAGATGGTGTGGCACGAAGATTGGCCTCGTCCTGATCCTGCGCCGGGCGAGGTGCTTGTCCAAGTCAAGGCTTGCGGCTTGAACAATACTGACGTGAACACGCGATCGGGCTGGTATTCCAAGACAGTTACAGATCGCACAACCGGTGATGCCTTTGACGAAGTGGGCGAGGAGGACCCGACATGGGGTGGTGCGCCGATTACCTTTCCACGGATCCAGGGTGCTGATGTTTGCGGCTTGATTGTTGCTGTCGGTGATGGTGTCGACGCGGCGCGCATTGGCGAGCGGATTATCTCGGATAATTGGCTACGCGACACGCAAGACCCTGAAAACATGGATAAAACCGGATACTATGGTTCCGAGCGCGATGGTGGTTTTGCCGAGTACACGACGCTGCCTGCGGTCAACGCCATAGCCGTTAACTCGGACCTGTCAGACGCGGAGTTGGCGACGTTCTCTTGCTCGTACTCAACCGCGGAAGGGATGCTGACCCGTGCTTTGGTGACCGCAAAGGACACGGTTTTGGTTCCAGGCGCATCGGGCGGTGTTGGTGGCGCGTTGGTGCAATTAGCAAAGCGGCGTGGGGCCCGAGTAATCGCAATGGCGTCCGAGGCGAAGCACGCGGAGGTGGCAACGCTCGAGCCCGATCTGATACTAGAACGCACGCCCGCAAGTCTGCGGGCTGAGTTGGACAATGAGAAGGTGACGGTCGTCGCAGATGTCGTTGGCGGTCCCTACTGGCCAACGCTGATTGATGTTCTGGAGCGCGGTGGGCGTTACACGTGCTCTGGTGCAATTGCCGGCCCAATGGTCGAGATGGATTTGCGGACGTTTTATTTGCGTGACCTGACATTCACCGGTTCTACGATCATCCCGCCCGAGGTCACGCAACGTCTGGTCGGATATATCGAGGCTGGGGCGATTAAACCCATGCTTGCTGCGACGTATCCCTTAACGGAATTGCACGCCGCACAGACCGCATTTATCGAAAAGAAGCACACCGGCAACATCGTTGTGTGTCCGTGATGATGGTGTGAGATG
>CAZMRS010000101.1:0-7440 GCA_964568435.1 uncultured Boseongicola sp.
GCAATCTCCGCTGCTGGCGTAGGCGCGTTCGGCGGTTTGCGTCGCAGCCATTACCGTCGAGCTATCGGCAACCGACAGAGAGAGCGAGAGCCGATCACCCCCGGTAAGCCCGCCAGAGGTGTTGAGAAAAACAACTTCTGGCACTGGGCTGTGCACCTTGGGCAGCATGGCTTTGGCCGAGCCTTTCTGGAACAAATCCACGACCTCTCCATCGGGTCCGAGGACCACGCGGGCAGTACCTTTACTGCGCTGAAAGGGGTGTGGGGCAGCATCCAGCATTCCGATACTTTGCCTCTGATTTTCGCAGGTCGAAAGGTGTAATGCGCCCGGTTTTGCGGCATTGCCGGAAAGTCATCCTTCGACCTGCACAAAATAGCGGTATATGCCCAAAATTTAGGCGCAGATGGAAGGCTGGTGCTTTTTTGATGCTTCGGCTACAGGGAAGCCATGTTGACCGAGCTGACCATCCCCCGCCCTGACGACTGGCATCTTCATCTTCGGGATGGCGCTATGCTTGAGGGCGTGCTGCCGTGGTCAGCCCGTGATTTCGCGCGTGCAATCATCATGCCAAACCTTGTTCCTCCGGTGGTTACGGGAGACCAAGCAGCGGCTTATCGCGATCGGATTTTGACAGCGCTTCCGGACGGCTTGGCGTTTGAGCCGTTGATGACGTTGTACCTGACGGAAGCAACGGATCCCGACGACGTAGCCGCAGCGCACGCGAGTGGCTTGGTGAAGGCTGTAAAGCTCTACCCGGCGGGCGCAACGACGAACTCTGCGAGTGGCGTGACGAATTTCGACAATGTACGCGCTGTTCTGGAGCGGATGGCCGAGATTGGGTTGCCTCTTTGCGTGCATGGTGAAGTGACACGTGGGGAGATCGATATCTTCGACCGCGAGGCGACATTTATCGATGAGGTCCTGGATCCGATCCGGCAGGCGACGCCAGGCTTGCGGGTTGTGATGGAGCACATCACCACAGCGGAAGCTGCGCAATACGCAAGCGAGGGCGATGCGGACTTGGGTGCGACGATCACGGTTCAACATTTGATGTTGGATCGAAACGACATGCTCGTGGGGGGTATTCGGCCCCATTACTACTGCCTGCCCATCTTAAAGCGGCGCAAGCATCGCGAAGCTTTGGTGGCTGCGGCGACCAGCGGCGATGCGCGGTACTTCCTGGGTACAGACTCGGCGCCGCACGCGACGCAAACCAAGGAAAACGCCTGCGGTTGTGCCGGGTGCTTTACGGCGCCGATCGCTTTGTCGTGTTTGGCGGAGGTCTTTGAAGAGGCCGGAGCATTGGATCGGCTGGCTGGATTCACGTCGATCAACGGACCCAACTTTTATGGGCTGCCGGTGAATGAAGAGACAACAACGCTGACCAAGGGCGATCCGATAGATTGGCCCACTGAGGTCGAGACTGGCGCAGGACCTGTCACTGTATTTGATCCAGGTCGGCCGCTGACTTGGACAGTTCAAAGATAATCTAGGAGCGAACACATGATCCCAACCGGTTTTCCAACCAAAGAAGAAATTGCGCGGCTGTCGGCGCGGATGCTGTTGGAAATCGGCGCGGTTCATTTCAATGCCCGGGAGCCATTTACGCTGGCGTCCGGACTGCCCTCGCCCACGTATATCGATTGCCGCAAGCTGATTTCTTATCCACGTATTCGTTCGACCTTGATGGACTTTATGACTGTCACGGTGATGCGGGACGCTGGATTTGAAGCCTTTGACAACATTGCAGGCGGCGAGACAGCCGGCATTCCGTTTGCCGCCCTAGTGGCCGAGCGCATGGCTTTGCCGATGTCCTATGTGCGCAAGAAACCGAAGGGCTACGGACGGAACGCACGTATTGAAGGTGCGATGAGCGAAGGCGAGCGCGTTCTTCTGGTTGAAGATCTGACGACAGACGGCGGGTCGAAGCTGTCCTTCGTTGACGCCATTCGGGAGACCGGAGCGACTTGCGGGCATACGGCCGTGATTTTCTATTACGGTATCTTCCCTGAAACTATCGGCACGCTTGCCGATCACGGGGTCCAGTTGCACCACCTCTGCACCTGGTGGGATGTGCTTGAAGAGGCTCGGGAAAGTGAGGCTTTTGATGCCGAAACGCTTGCCGAAGTCGAAACATTTCTGCGTGCGCCGCGTCCTTGGCAAGAGGCTCGCGCCGGAAAATAAATTTCCACAGAAAACCACCTTATGTTGACTGCGGCGCCCTCTCCATCGCAAGATGATGGGGTTAAGAAAGCGTCCACAGGCTGTCCACAAGATATCCAGATAGACGCAGTCTCACCTTCAGCGTATGCACTTCGGTGTTGGTGGGGACCAAATAACACGAGGGCAGGATGAACGAGATCTCAACGATCCGTACAGGCAACGTCGACGCGTCTGAAGGCGAAACGCTTCCGCATAATATTGAGGCTGAACAACAGCTTCTGGGCGCGATCCTGACGAATAATGACGTCTATGATCGCGTGGCCGGAGTCATCAATGAGTCGCATTTTTATGATCCAGTGCATGCGCGAATCTACGAGATCGCGTCGGCCAGAATCGCGAAGAACGCGCTCGCCTCTCCCGTGACTTTAAAGGCCTTCTTGGAAGATGATCCGGGAATGAAAGAGCTGGGCGGCGCAAATTACCTTGTGCGTCTGGCCGCGATCTCGTCTGTAGCTGCGCGCGACTATGCGCAGATGATCTGTGATCTGGCGATCCGCCGGAAACTTATGGATCTCGGCAAGGGCATCTCGGAGAAAGCCGGACGCGTCGACGTACAAAGCGAGCCGAAAGAGCAGATCGTTGAGGCCGAGCAGGCGCTTTATGCGCTGGCAGAAGCGGGACAATCGAACCAGGGATTTCAGAGCTTTCTCAGTGCTGTAACGGATGCAGTCAATGTCGCGAATGCCGCCTATCAACGGGATGGTGGATTGGCAGGGATCTCCACCGGTCTAACGGATATGGACAAGAAGCTTGGCGGTTTGCACAAGTCAGACCTTCTGATTCTTGCTGGTCGTCCGTCGATGGGGAAGACGTCTTTGGCGACCAACGTGGCGTTTAACATTGCGAAGGCTTACAAGCGGGGGCTGCGGCCAGATGGGTCGGAGGGTGCTGTTAATGGCGGCGTCGTCGGGTTTTATTCACTGGAAATGTCGGCCGAACAGTTGGCAGCACGCATTCTGTCTGAGGCGTCAGAGGTGCCATCCGAACAGATCCGGCGTGGCGATATGACGGAACCAGAGTTCCGCCGTTTTGTCGAAGCTGCAAAGGCGCTGGAAGCTTGCCCACTCTACATTGACGACACGCCTGCCCTGCCGATCAGCCAGTTGGCAGCCCGCGCGCGACGTTTGAAGCGTGAACATGGGTTGGATGTGCTCATCGTCGACTATTTGCAGCTCGTGCGGCCTGCATCTGCCAAGGACAGTCGTGTGAACGAGGTTTCAGAGATCACTCAGGGCCTCAAGGCTATTGCGAAGGAGCTGGATATTCCCGTGGTGGCGCTCTCCCAGCTCAGCCGTCAGGTGGAAAACCGGGACGATAAGCGGCCGCAATTGTCGGACCTGAGGGAATCGGGATCAATCGAGCAGGACGCAGACGTGGTGATGTTTGTGTTCCGCGAGGAATACTACAAAGAGCGTGAAAAACCCGGGGACCATGATCTCGAAGCCATGGCGAAGTGGCAGGAAGAGATGGAACGCCTGCATGGCCGTGCTGAAGTGATAATCGGAAAGCAGCGACACGGACCCATCGGCACCGTCGATCTGAGCTTTGAGGGTCGCTTTACGCGCTTTGGCAATCTGGTTCAGCCGTGGCAGCAGTCCGGCGGCGGCGACAGCGACTTCTGATCGCTTTCCGAACAATTGTGATTGGACATTTTCGGAAAGCGCTGGCGTCATGGGTTTATGCGTTACGCGCTTCTTTTTCTTGCTCTTTTCGGATTGCTTGCGCCAGATGCGCAGGCTGAAGACATCGAAGTGGATGTCGAGCTTGCGCTTATGGTCGACGTCTCTCGGTCCATGGAGCCTTGGGAGCTTGAGTTACAGCGACGAGGGTATGCAGAGGCTCTGGTCTCTGCTCAGGTGATTGGCGTTATCCAGAACGGGTTTATCGGGAAAATAGCGGTCACCTAAGTCGAGTGGGCGGGGAACGGATCGCAACGGATTGTCGTGCCCTGGACGATCATCGATGGACTAGAAAGTGCAGAAGTGGTTGCGGAGCGGCTGACGCAAGAATTTCCGATTGGCCTTATGCACACGTCGATCTCGGGCGCATTGCGGTTTGCCATCGAGGATATCGAGGACAATGGCTTCGATGGATTGCGACGGGTCGTCGATATCTCAGGTGATGGACCGAACAACGCGGGAGGACCTGTCAGACGCGCGCGCGATCGGGCCATCGAAGCAGGCTTGGTGATTAATGGCCTGCCTCTCATGACTTGGGAGGAGCGCAACCTCTTCGGCATACCGGATCTGGACGTGTATTACCTGAATTGCGTTGTTGGTGGTCCTGGTGGTTTTGTAATCCCCGTCACTGATTGGGATGATTTCCCAAGTGCGGTTCGCCAAAAGCTGGTGTTGGAGCTGGCGGGTCCGACGTCCGCGCTGATTACTCATCGTCCGGCGCGGGATTACAACTGCATGATCGGCGAGCAACTGCGCAGGCAGTGGCAGATCCCATAGTTGAAAGAGGGCTTTCTGCTTGACCCTTAACGTGGGTTGATTGAAACCCCTTTCATGGGAGCCGCTGTCCTTCATATCGATCTGGATGCCGTGGCCGCCAATTGGCGGGCATTGGGTGAGCTTTGTGGAAAGGGCGTAGAGACTGCTGCTGTTGTTAAGGCAAACGGCTATGGGCTGGACGCCAAGTGTGTCGCAAAGAGGCTTGCCAAGGAAGGCGCGCAAAGCTTCTTTGTCGCGCTGCCCGAGGAAGGCGCCATTGTGCGCAAAGCCGTGGGAGACGCTCCGGACATCTACGTTTTCGCGGGACACATGGACGGCGACCGGGACGTTTTGGCATCTTCGGACCTGATCCCGCTGTTGAACAGCCCCGAGCAGGTCGCACGGCATTTCTCGGAAAGCCCGGGACATTCTTTTGGCGTTCAGCTTGATACCGGCATGAACCGATTGGGTATGGAGGCTGCGGATTGGGACGCGCTTCGCAGTGACCTGATGGACGCAGGGCCACGGTTGGTGATGTCGCATCTGGCTTGCGCTGATGAACCAGAGCATCCGATGAACCAACAGCAATTGCGCGCGTTCCAAGAGCTGACAGAAGACGTCGCAAGACGTTCTCTCTCCGCGACGGGTGGCACGCTTTTGGGGCCAGAGTACCACTTTGACCTGGTTCGTCCGGGGATCGGGCTTTACGGCGGCCTTCCCTTTCAAGACGCGACTCCGGTTGTTTCGGTTTCGATCCCAGTGATCCAGACACGTGAAGTCCGTCCTTTCGAAACTGTAGGCTACGGCAATGCGTGGGAAGCAGACATTGAACGACGCATCGCGACGATTGCCGCTGGATACGCAGATGGATTGATCCGGGCGATGGGGCCAAAAGCTCAAGTCTATGCGGATGGTGTCATGTGTCCTGTTGTGGGACGCGTTTCGATGGACTTGATAACCATTGATGTGACGCACCTTGAAGAAACACCTGAAACGGTCGTGATTCTGGGGCCACATCAAACGGTCGACGAATTGGCGGACGCTGCGGGCACGATTGGCTATGAGATTCTGACGTCGCTCGGTCATCGGTATCAGCGGGTCTATAGGGGCGCGTGAAGTATCTTGCCGTCATAGGAGCCTTTGTGCTTGGGGCGCTGGCCGCGATAGGACGTGTTGCGATATTCGCGATCGACACGGTGAGCCACCTTGCCCGCCCGCCATGGTATCCGCGTGAGTTTGGCGTGCAGGTTTTGCAGATCGGTTGGAATTCTTTGCCAGTGGTGGGTTTGACCACGATTTTCACCGGCGGTGCCTTGGCCTTGCAGATTTACGCAGGCGGCGCGCGCTTTTCGGCAGAGGCTGTTGTTCCGCAAATTGTAGCGATTGGTATGGTCCGGGAGCTTGGTCCCGTTCTGGTTGGCTTGATGATCGCAGCGCGTGTCACATCATCGGTGGCCGCCGAGATTGCGACGATGAAGGTGACCGAGCAAATCGATGCACTTGTGACGCTGTCGACCAACCCGATGAAATATCTCACCCTGCCCCGCGTTCTTGCGGCGACGCTGGTGATGCCCGTTTTGGTCGCCGTGGGCGATACCATAGGGATCATGGGCGGCTATCTGGTGGGTGTGAACCGGCTTGGCTTCAATGCATCCACATTCTTGACCAACACAATCGACTTCCTTGAATGGGCCGACGTTGTCTCGTCACTGGCTAAAGGTGCCGTGTTTGGTTTCCTTGCGGCGCTGATGGGCTGTTACTTTGGCATGCGTTCTGCGCGTGGTGCGGCCGGTGTGGGCGCGGCCACCAAAGGGGCAGTTGTCGCCGCCAGCGTGCTGATCCTCGCTGCGAACTTCCTTTTAACGGAGTTGTTTTTCGCGGGATGATAAAGCTCCAAGGTGTTCATAAGGCATTTGGGACGAAGCAGGTGCTTCGCGGTGTGGACCTTGAGATCCCAAAGGGCGAGAGCATGGTCATTATTGGCGGCTCTGGCACCGGGAAATCGGTGTGCCTGAAGAGTGTCCTTGGTTTGATCGCCCCAGATGCCGGGCAAATCACCGTTGAGGGGCAGGACGTGACCCGGCTGAGACAGGGTTCTTCCGAAAGGGATGCGTTTCTGGCACGCTTTGGCATGTTGTTTCAGGGCGGCGCTTTGTTTGACTCGCTGCATGTTTGGGAAAACGTGGCGTTTCGTTTGTTGCGGGGGTCTTTGAAGCGCCCGAAGCCCGAAGCCCGCGAGATCGCCATTGAGAAGCTGCGCCGCGTGGGGCTGACACCGGACGTCGCCGATCTTTATCCGGCCGAGCTTTCCGGCGGTATGCAGAAACGCGTCGGGCTGGCGCGCGCCATCGCTGCTGAACCTGAGATCATCTTTTTCGACGAGCCCACGACTGGGCTTGATCCGATCATGTCGGGCGTCATCAACGACCTGATCCGGGAGATCGTGGTGGAGATGGGTGCAACCGCCATGACCATCACCCATGACATGACAAGCGTTCGGGCGATTGCGGACAAGGTCGCCATGCTTCACGGCGGGAAAATTCGTTGGACCGGACCTGTTGCAGACATGGACAATAGCGGCGATCCTTATCTGACACAGTTTATAACAGGCAGCGCGGACGGGCCGATAGAAGCCGTCCGCTAGGGAGGCCAGCCAATGTTCGAAGATCCGCCACTCCTTACAATCAAGCGACCTAGCCGCCGCCCCACTGATGCGCAGATAGCGGCTTTGACCGGTGTGCAGTCAGCAATTGTCTCAGATGCGATGGACGGGCGCGGCGCT
>CAZMRS010000102.1:0-7429 GCA_964568435.1 uncultured Boseongicola sp.
CGGCTTTGTCCAGTGCGGCTGTTGTGGCAAACCCCGTGGCACCCGCGATACGTGAAATGAGACCTTCAGACAACTGAGTTGTTATCCAAAGTGCCGTATCATCCAAGGGCAGGATCAGGTCAGGCGCATCGACCTTATCAAGAAGTTTCTGAATCGCAGCCACTGCGGCAGGGGCGTTTGTCTCTGGTGCGGGCAGACGATGGAGACCCGTGAGAGGCAAGCGCGCCAATGGCAGGTTTTCGGTGCGGGCAAAGGCCGAGACCTGATGCCCTGCCGCGCGTAGCGAAAAGACGACCTTAGGGGCGGGCAAGGCTTCGGCAAATCCAATCAGAACATGAGCCATGCCTCAGACCCTTTGTTTGACAGCCATCGCCAGACGACGGCGCCAACTCCGCAGGGCAGGTTCATGACCGAGTAGGATCGCCTCTATATCCGCTATGGTCATATCGTTGCGCGGCGATGTCCGCGGGCGCAAGAAAGCTCCAGACCGCCACGCTCCCCCGTCCGAGGACCAGGCACAGGCGAACCCTTCGGCTTTCAACCCACGGATTACCCGCCCGTCATAGCGTCCAAATGGAATGGCGTCGTCGTCTACTTTTTGGCCAGAGGCTTCGGCGATCAGAACACGCGCGTCCCGCCATTCGCTGTTCTGTCCCGCCGTATCGAGAGTCCGCCAATCCACATGGGCCGCGCCGTGGCAGCCAATGCGATGACCTTCCGCCACAAGTTGACGGAGCGCGTCAGCATCCAGAGATCCTGGTGCTCCAATCCTGTTCGCAAGGACAAAGAATGTGGCGGTCCGACCTGTGAGGCCAAGGAGAGGCGCAGCAATCTCGATATCGGACAGGTTGCCGTCGTCAAAGGTGAAAGAGGTTTCCACCCGATCCGAAAGGCGGTCAGCCAGCGCAAGGGTTTCGGCAAAATGATCACGGCTTACCCAGTATGGCGCTTCACCTGATTCCAGTGAGCGATCCGGTGTGCCCAAGCCGTGAAAATTCAGAACCACATGGCGTATCAGGTGTTCGGCATCCGGGCGCGTTTTGACGTGCGGCGACGAAGCGGGCTGGATTGATGGTTCATTGTCTCTTCCTGTTCAGCAGACGTAGTCGGGCCTTGCGGGAAGCGGGTGTACTGAGAAGGTGCGCGGGATGTCGCAGGTTCCTGAAGGCCTGGATGATCCTTATCTTGGCCAGAGCCATCGGCTTTCTCGGCCTGGACCACCCAGAGCCCGGCCCCGAAGAGAAACATCACGAACGCCATCATGGCGTGCCAGTAGTGCACTGTGCCGCCGGCCACGATCATCCCGGCGAGTGCAATCAGCAAAGCCGCGCGGCCATTGCGGTCGACCTCGTGCAGGAGTTCTGCTTTTGATAGCGCACGCAAGATCAGTATGACAGCCAGCATAAACGATAGGACCATTGGCAGCCCGTATTGCATGGCAAGAAGGAGCCAGAAGTTGTCAGCACTGCCGCTCATCCAATGGGCTCGCACCCAGTTGTCTACATTCATGCCCAGGCCAAAAAGTGGATTGTCGGCGACATTCTGGATGCCATATTGCCAGATCAGGATCCGGTTATAAGCGCTACCGGAATTGAATGACGCATAATCGACAAGTACGTGAAACGGAGTCCGGTCGGACAAGAGATCAATTGCAGCATAGCCAATAATGGCCATGGCGGTGAAAAGCTTCCAACGCGACTTAAACCGCCGGAACATTGCTTGCCAGGTCACAAGGCCAGTCTGGATCACCAGGCTGATCAAAGCCCCGGTCGAGAGAGATACCACGGTACCCAGTCCCACGAGAGGATAGCTGATGAGCCTAGGTATTCCGGGACGAAGCCCATACCAAAACAGACCCA
Organism: uncultured Boseongicola sp.; assembly: GCA_964568435.1. Classification (GTDB taxonomy): domain Bacteria; phylum Pseudomonadota; class Alphaproteobacteria; order Rhodobacterales; family Rhodobacteraceae; genus Boseongicola. Next base: position 1,860 of record CAZMRS010000102.1, read on the forward strand.
TGCAGCTCGAAATAAATACACCAAACAGAATGGGATGGCTAAACACAGCCTGGGCGCGCCTGAGCCCGAGACGCTCCGGCGCATTTACCGTGCTAATGCTGTTAGGCACCATCTCGAGAAGAATTGCGCGGTGCGTGACAGCCTCCGCGACCGCAAAGGGGACGATTACCGACGCCACCAGGAAGATAAACCAGACGAAGCGGCGAAACTCAGCACCTGAACGGATCAAAACGCGCCCAACCAGATAAGCACCGAGAAACTCGATGATGAAGACCCCCGCAGGTTCGATTGCGGTTGAAAATCCGGCGCTAACGACCAGTGAGATGCAGGCCCAGAGCGTTGCAATGATGATCAAAATGTCGGGCCAGAGTACGCGCCCTGCGCTTCTGACGAAGAGCATGATAAGGAGCGGCACAAAAGCGACCAGCAAATACATCCTGTGCGGCATCAGAAGAACTGGACCGGCTGGAATCAGAATAGGGACAAGCAGGCTGAAGACGAAAAGGCGCACAAGCCAGACCCTGAAGCCGGAGACAGGAACAGAATGCAGCCTGGGAGCGGACTTAGGCCGTCTGATGCCACTGTCAGCCATGAATGCTTGGTCGGTCATGCCAATCTGCCTTCCCGTTCACTCGTATGCCCCGGACATCATGATCCAGGAGGCACAAATACACACAGCGCAGAAAATACTGCACCGTATGAGGCAAAAACAAGGGAATAAGGCGAACGGGCGGGAATCCGAGTCCGCCCGCGACATCTCAGCACAGATTGTTGATAACTAGACGGTCAGGACACCAAAAGTTTGCAATTGTCCATCTGTCCAACGAACCCCGACAGAACCACGTCGATTACAACCTCAAGGGTCGCGGCATTTGCTGGCGTCGTATATAGCGCCGGTTTGGTGTTCAGACCGATCGTAGTCGCTCCGTCGGTGTTGGTGTCGTAGAGATAGCTCAAGCTTTCAAGCGCGACGCCCGCAGCGTCGTAGGCGCGCAATCCGATACGAAGCCGTGTCGCCGAGGAGAGAGCACTCATCGTGTACTCAAGCCCAAGTGTCTGGCCCGGAGCGCAGGCCACCCGGTTCCCTCCGATAAGTGAGGCCGAGGCAAAGTTCGACGTCGTATTGATATCGAGGACACCCGCCGAGATCGTCAAGCCGCTTTCCAAAGACCAGTCAGACCCGTCGGTGAAATCGCCGACACCGGCAAGAAGATCCACTGCGCTGGCTCCCACCTTGTCCGTGACCAATCCACCATTCATGGAAAAGACCCCGCCGGTACCGGTGTTGGCACTTCCTCCATTCAACTGAGCGGCAGTCGCGCCCTGAATGACCACAAGCTCAGTGGATCCGTTGATGTTGATCCCTCCAGCCCCCCAGTCTTTGAACAAACCATCAGTTGCAAAAAGTTTGGACAGTCCGGCATTTGTATCCAGATCGATAAATCTGTCGGAAATCAGAACGGCGTCGAATTCACACGTCATCGCGTCTGCACCGTTGGTCTGTGAATTGATCGCCCAAACGCTGGTTGTCCAGTCGATGTCAGTCAGTGTTGTTGCTCCAGTCAATCCAACGGGCAGGGGTAGGGGCTTTCCGTTCAACGCAAAACACGCCTGTCCTGTCGTCAGGTCGGCCGAGAAAGCCCAGGCGCAACGTCCTGTTGTGCTGTTGATTGGGATATCCGGGGTGTCGCCCTGCAAGATAAGACCTCCCGGGCTTTCGATATAGAATCGAATTCGACCTCCGCCTAGGAAGCGCGCCGCGATCCTTAGACCGTTGGCCTGGATGAAATAGCTGCCGTTCCCGTCTTGCGCCGCGTCGATGGCGCCCTGCCAGGCCAGTGTGACGCCGCGCCCGTCAATCGCACCCGCCAGTGCGCCAGAAGTCAGATAGGGGGTGCCATTCCAGAGTGTTGTTGTCGGGGGTTGCGCAATTCCTGAAGCCGCACGAGCCGTGAAAGCCGGTGCAGTATCAACACCGTTGCCGGCATAATACCCAGTGCCAAGCGCGCCTTTTTTTTCGGCGGCTGTCAGCGCGAAACTGGTGGGCTTGGGTGTGTACGCAGGCTCAAGCTGATCCAGTGTCAGGAAATTGAAACCACCCGCGATCCCATTGAACAAGGCCGAAAACCCTAGGTCGCCGTCATTGCCTGCTGCTGCCAAGTTTCCATACTGTTGTGCCGTCTCGGCGGTAAGCACCATGGTAGAGCCGTTTTCTGATCCACCATCATTAGAACCAAGTGTGTAAATGGGCGCGATGTTATTCCAAAGCCGGACGTTTTCAGCGCCTTGGAAGTAGACACTTGGGAGGGTAGCATCTGGTGCGGCATACGTCTCACTTGAGAGTGTGTTGTTGTAGATGTCGATGTCCTGTGCGCCAGAGAACTCAAGACAGAGGCCGTGGCTAACTACAAGGTTATGGGCCACCGTGATGTTCCGATAAGCATAGGTTTGTTGCGGGTCATTGAACTTCATTCCTGTGGCCGCATTTACAACGGTGTAGCTGCGCCCACTGTCGATCGTGTGGCGTTTACGAGTCCAACCAACGTGGAACAAGTTGCCTTTTACAGTCACATTCTGAAAGGGCGCCCCCGCCGAATTGTCAAAGCTAAGACCGACGGCACTATGTAACGGATTGGATGGTATCTCACCGTCCGATCCCCAGGCATGCATTGCACGGTTGTCCCAGATGTCGAGACCATCGGTTGCGCCACCTGCAGTGGTGAAGTTTGAGACGACGTCTTCGATCCAGCATCCTTGAATACGCGAGCGATTGCCGCTCTCAATTCCGACAGAGCCCATCACAATGCCTCGAGTTACATCGTGGATATAGCACCCCAGAACCCGCGCGTTTTTTACTTCGTCCAGACGAACGCCTCTGATTGCATTCAGTGCGTTGAAGAACGTCGACTGATTGGGATGGGATACAAACCCTGGCCCATCTGCAAATACGCCGCTATCGAAAGCCTCGACAAAGTTACGCGAACTGATCTGACAATCCTCAATGGTGATATTGGCCGCCGTTCCGCCGCCTTCGATCTCAATCACCCCATTCTGTTCAGTGACTACATCATTAAGTGTTTCATAGAAGGCCAGACCATATAGGCGCAGATTGCGTGTTGCGTTGCCAATCAAAACACCGGGAAGTGTCGCGGAGTAGACATGCGTCTTCGGCGTGAGGCCGGGAACAAATTCTGTGGCGGGCTCGATGGTGAAAGTCGTTGTGAAGGTCTTGGAAGGCAGGGTTACGCGCGGACCTGCACTGAAGTCCCCATCTCGCAACTGAATCCCAGTAGCTGTGGCGGGCGCGTCCGTCCAAGCAGTTAAAAGCTCTGCAGACGACGCTGCAGAAAAGATACCATCCAAGGTGGTGATGCGGACTGTCTGTCCGTCATTTAGGGTGAGAAAATAGCTCCCTGCTAAACTGCCCTGCCCTGCTGGTGATGGAGTGATTGCACCATCGTTAATCTGCCAATGTCCAGCCGTATCTCCAGATGCGATCGCACCGCCGCTGACGGGAACACCCCCAGCGCCAGCCCGCGTCAGAGCGCCGAACGATGCGACAACGTCTGCTGCAAATGGTGGCTCTACCGTAACGAGGAATGTGCTCTCGGCCGAGCCGCCCGAGTTGCTTGCAGTTACTACAATCGGCTCACCGGCGCGCTCGGTGCTGGTCGGGAGACTGGCAACACCAGTTACACTGTCAATCACAGCGTCGCCTCCGGTCGCAGAAAAGGTCAGCGCGACGCCTGTAAAATCCATGGCAGTCGGAACGTCCTGCGGACCGGTGTCTTGATCAAACACTTCATCTGCTAGCAACCCCGCAGCGGTCGGCGGAAGGTGGCGGATTACGGCCAATGGCGTATCGGTATCTAAATAAGGGGCCGCCGAAACTGTACAAAAAAGAGCTTCACCGTCGAAAAGGCCGGCATCAGGCGTGTAAGTGGCCATCGTTGCCCCAGGGATCGCACCGCTTTCAACGGTCTTCCATTGGTACGTGACGGCGGATGGAGCGGTGCCGCTAAAACTAGCAGCCGAGGCCGTCAGAGGCACCCCGTTCTGTGCGGCAGGCCCGTGGGTTGGATTGTCAGTCAGCCCCGAAAGGCTCGCCGTAAACGTCAGCAGCATATCAACAACGCTCAGTAAGAATGCGCTATCAACAAAACCATCCCCGTTAGAGCCGCGCAAGATGATCGTAAGCGGTCCAGTCTGGGACACCGGCGTGCCAGTCAGGACACCTGAAGTTGAGAGGCTCAACCCTGAGGGGAGTGCTACCGACCCGGGTGCCAGGGCGAATGTTAAGCCAGGGCCGAAGAAATCCTCCGAAAGGTCTCTAGGTTCTAAGGCGGCGCCGGTTTCGATCGTAAGATCAGGCAGCAGACCGTTAGCGGTGGGGGCAACCGGTTCGGCAGATAGCCTCCGGTATCCTGTGCCGAACACTCCAATCCCGTTTCCAAACTCCATCAGGCGCGCCTCAGCTCAAACCGATAATATCAGAAGCAGTTGTGCCGGTGGCAAAGATCCGTTGCACGCGCAGCGGATACAAGGCTCCACCTTGCAGGTTGGCAAACGTCACATCCTGACCCGCCAGCGTACGAACACGCACGTTACCGGTTTGGCCAACGTAAAGCGCACGGGTCGCGCGAACGAGGTTCGTGTTGTCATTTGGTGCGATGGTCTCGCCGTGTGTCGCCGGCGCTGTTAGACCAACAGAGTGGCTGGAAAATGTATCCTGCATGCGAGAACTCCTTGGGTAGCTTGCGGGTGTAAGAAATCCCGACAGAGATACCTTTCCTCGCCTTAATAGGGAGTGATCCGCCCGTGCGGACACCCACTCAAATACGCAACGACCCGCGCAACTGCGCGGGTCATCACAAAGTTACAAAAGGTGAGGTGACTCAGGCTGCAAAGAGATCGAGATCGTCTTCGCTTTCATCTGGGTCGGATGAAACGGTTTCGTCCAGCAATCCCGTGATTGGGATGATGTCCGCTATCTCTGTTTCAAGTTGCATGGCCGCGGCCGTCTGAGCGGGCTGGCTTGAATCACCACTTGAGAGCCCGAAGATCGAAAGTAGCGCGTCGATCAACGAGGAAAGGATATCGGCGAAGCCACTCTTCTCTACCGGCGCTATCTCAGGCGGATCCTCTCCACGCGGCGTCTCTGGGCTGCCACTATCGTCTTCTATGCGGGGCTCCTCAGCCGGTGGATTCTCCGGTGCTGGATCAACTGCAGGTGGTTCCTCGGTGGGTGGCTCTTCCGTCGGTGGCTCATCGGGCAATGGCGTAATCTCGACACCCATCAGTCCACCATGCAAGTCGGCAACCTGCTCGGCATCCAATGCACCTCGGATGAAGGAAACATTGTCGATCAACCCAACAAATGAGCCGCCGAACCGTCCGCCCAAGGTGAGATCATGGCCCGGTGTTGTGTACTGCCGACCAGTGAGGCCAGTTTGCTCGTCAACCAGAATGCCATCGAGATATAATGCGGCTGTACCGGTTTCTCCCGAGAACGTCATTGTGACATGATGCCAGTCAGTATCGTTGATGGCGACAGATTCGCTTCTGAGCGA
>CAZMRS010000103.1:0-4874 GCA_964568435.1 uncultured Boseongicola sp.
GCTTGGCTTGCGCCACGATCTGAATTCTGATTTTGACGATCAAACGACGGCTCGCTTGGCGGTAGCTCATCGTGCGTCTGAAACGATGACATATCGTGCGAGTGTTGGCAGCGGATTTAGAGCACCGTCACTATATGAGCGGTTTGGTCCGTTTGCACCGGCAACAACGCTTTCGCCGGAATCCAGCATTGGTGGTGAGATCGGCGTTGATGCGGCTTATGAGAACGCAAGCTATGGTGCGACAGTTTTTTACACCGAGATTGACGACCGCATTGGTTTCGGCACCACCACATATGTCCAAGCACCCGGAACAACTGTGGCGCAGGGTGTGGAGCTTTCGGCGGATTGGGCCGTTGGCACGGCGGACGTTTTTGCGGCGTACACTTATACGGATGCAGCAACCGAGGGTACACGGCTGCTGCGCGTTCCGCGTCACGATCTCGCACTTGGCGTATCCGGGAATCTCAGCGAAAGCCTGACGGCAGAGGTGGACGTTCGCGCGGCGTATGACACGTTGGATTTCGGTGGGCCTTCGGATGATTTTATCGTCACCAACTTGACTTTGACGCAGGCTTTGACGGACACAACGGATGCGTATCTGCGGGTCGAAAACATCTTTGATGAAGACTACGAGACCATTCCGGGCTTTAGTATGCCGGGTCTTTCAGTTTTCGCAGGGATTCGTGCGTCGTTCTGATAACAGATTGAAAACATTGGCTCTGGCGGGGGTGTTCGCCGGGGCTTTGGCCCTGCCTTTGGCGGCTGAGCCACCCAAGCGCGTGGTGTCGATGAACCTTTGCACCGACCAGTTGGCAATGATGCTCGCCGCTCCGGGGCAGTTGATTTCGATCAGCCGGATCGCGCGAGATCCGGTGTCCTCGGCGATGGCGCAAGAGGCGGCTGACTATCCAGTGAATTCCGGTCGGGCAGAAGAGATTTTTGCGCTTGGTCCTGACCTTGTGGTGGGTGGTGTATATACGGACCCCTTTGCAGTTCAGATGCTCCGCGATCTGGGGGTGGAGGTCGAGCAGTTTCCGATAGTGTCTCAGTTGGATGATATTCCAGAAGTCGTGCGCAAGATGGGCGCGTTGCTGGGGCGGGAGGCTACAGCAGAGGTCTTGGCGCTGGACGTCGAGGCGCGGCTGGCGGATGTGGTCGTGAACACAGAGGACGCACCGCAAGCGGCGTTTTTCTTTGCAAATGGCTATTCGCTAGGGGCTGGAACGCTCTCGCATGACATTATCTCGACCGCTGGATTTGAGAACCTTGCCGAAGCCCTAGGGCGTTCGGGCGGGGGGCGATTGTCGCTGGAAGAACTTCTATTGAACCGGCCGGATGTGCTGGTGTCCGGAACGCCGTACCCGGCCACGTCTCGGTCGGAAGAAATCATGGCCCATCCAGCCTTGGACGGTATTCCACGCGTGTTGAGCGGGCCGGAGTGGGTGTGCGGGACGCCGATCGCGTTGAGGGCTTTAGATCAGATGAAAGCGCTGCGAAAGGACTTGCGGTGAGTTCGCTTTTGCGCGTCGACGTGGCACGACCTTGGATGACGGTTCGATTTCCGGGACAGTGGAGAGCGCTGAGTTTTGCGCCCTATCGTCCGGGCGATGTCGCGTGTTCCGAGGTTCTATGGCGCGAAGTGCGCGATGCAGATTTGTCTGAAGGTTTTGACGCGCTGGGTTGGTTGGCAGGTGAGGTTTCATCGCATCAGTCGGTCGCGATGTTGACGTCACGCAACGTCGAGCGACGCGTGATTGACCGGGTCGAGGTCGAGGGTGTGGCAGCGGAAGCCGTGGCTACCGTGGGGATGTCGAATGCCGAGCGCATCGGCAGAAGGCGCGCCCGAGGTGTTGGGTATGGGACTATAAATGTGGTTGTGGCTGTTTCCGAGGGAATGACGGCTACGGGCCGTTTGGAGGCGTTATTTTTGGCTGCGTCGGCGCGCACAGCGGCCGTTTTGGAAGCCGAGGTCCAGATAGAGAGCGGCGCGGCGACCGGGACGGGAACAGATTGTCTCGTTGTTGCTTCCCCGCCGGGAGAAACCGGCTTTGCGGGGATGCACACCGCGGTTGGAGAGGCGATTGGTGCTGTTGTTTACGCGGCTGTTCGGCGCGGCGTCGACGAGTGGCTGGTGGAGCACGGGTGATCCCGGTTGGTTGCCATCAAATGTTGAGAATGTCGAAGGCTCCAAAGGAAATTTGTGCGTTCCATGGGTCCGGATGTTCGGTTTCTGCAAGGAGCGATCTGTATAGGCCCGCATGACTGACCCACAAAACCGCGCCTTCAGGGCGGCGTTTGAGCGCGCGGCGGACACGGGTTTGCAGCATTGCAACGCTTTCTCCACCGTGCGGGCGGGCATGGTAGAAATCGTCGGCCCAAACGTCGAGTTCTTGGCGTGGAACATCATCCCAGAGTGTATTTTCCCATGCGCCGAAATCCATTTCAGTCAGATCTTCGTTGATTGTGAGTGGCTTGGTGAGATGTTGAGAAAGGTAGTCCGCTAGTAGGCGGCACCTACCGAGCGGGCTGCACACAATGTGGTCAATCTTGGGGAGTGCACTTGTGAGGCGGTCGGCGGCGGCTTCCCAACCAGGCGCGAGGCCCACGTCGGTGCGTCCGTAACATGTGCCGTCTGGGACGTCCGGGCGGGTGTGGCGCAGGAAGATCAAAGACACGCGAGTATGACAACGGGGACGAGAGCTTCGCAAAGTTGTTCACTCGCGCCGAGGGCGTCGCCTGTGTAACCGCCAAGGCGAGCCTTCAGGCGGCTTGCTATGAGGCTGATGAGTCCGACGACAGCAAAGAGCGTTAGGAGGAGGGGAGTTATTCCTACCAACCAAAACACGGGTAGCATTGCTAGTGCTGCAACCACCCAGAGAGGCTTGTCGTCGATCGAGGTTGCGGCCGACATGAAACTGGCAGCGCCGTCGGTTCGCGCGTAATCGAGGCGCCGCATCAGCCATGTCATCGAGAGTCTGCCGAGGGTATGGCCCGCAATAAGTGCGGCGAATGCCGCTGGAAGCGGCAGGAGCGCAAGCGCCGTAGCCTTGGAGGCGAGCGTGACCCCGAGTGCGAGGACACCGTAAGTCCCGATCCGGCTGTCACGCATAATCTCCATGGCGCGAGTACGGTCGGCGCTGCCCCCGAGACCGTCGGCAATGTCGGCGAGGCCGTCTTCGTGGAGCGCGCCAGTGAGGAGCATTGCGGCTGCGATGGTCATTAAAGCCGCGAGGGCTTGGGGCAGGATGGTCGCGAGCGCCCAGAAGAGGACGGCAAGGGCAAGGCCGATCACGAGACCGACCAGGGCGTACCACCTCGTCGCGCGGGCCATGGTCTCGTCAGAGTATTCAACGGTCGGAAGACGGAGACGGGTCAGGAACCCGGCCGCAAGGATGATTTCCGACCGCGTTTCGTTCATGCCGGACCTGAGACGCCAGCGTCTTCGAAGCTGGCCATGTCATTCAGCATTGCGGCAGCCGCCTGTAGGAGCGGCCATGCCAAGAGCGCGCCGGTCCCTTCGCCAAGTCTCAGATTGAGATCGAGAAGTGGGGCTGCTTGGAGGGCGGCGAGCATGGCGATATGACCTTGTTCTTCGCTTTTATGGGCGAAAATCATGGCTTTACGTGCCGATGGTTCAAGTTCTGCGGCGACAAGTGCCGCGGATGTGGCAATGAAACCGTCGACGATAACGACGCGCCCTGCTTTGGCGGCCCCGATCATAGCGCCTGTCATCATTGCGATCTCGAACCCGCCATACTCACGTAGAGTGTCGCGGGCGCCTAAAGAGCCGGTACGGGCGGCGGCCTGCAAAAGAGTCTGCTCCTTCGCAGAGAGGCCCGCGTCATCGAGCCCCGTGCCGCGTCCAGTCAGCAAATCCAGACCAACACCGGTGATTTTGTGTGCGATCATGGAAGCAGCGGACGTATTGGCGATGCCCATTTCGCCGAAAGCGACTGCATCCCAACTGCCGTCCGCGCCAAGAGCCTCGCCCTTCGCAAGTGCGTCGGTCAGCTGATCTTCCGACATGGCGGGTTCTGTAAGGAAGTTAGCTGTTCCCGCGCCCACGCGCGCGTCGATGAGATTGGGTTCATTGAATGGTTCGCCTGCAACGCCTGCGTCAACCACGCGCAGGGAGGCTCCAACGCTTTTTGCAAAGACGTTGGCGGCTGCTCCTTGACCCAGAAAGTTAAGGACCATTTGGCGGGTGACTTCTTGGGGAAAGGCCGAGACTCCCGCCGAAGCTATGCCGTGGTCGCCCGCGAAGATCGTCAGTTGGCAGCTTTCCATTCTTGGATTGAGGGAGTGCTGGATGGTTGCGATTTGTGCCGCGACTTCTTCAATTCGCCCAAGCGCGCCCAAGGGCTTGGTTTTCATGTCAATCTTGCGTTGAAGATTGGCGGCGAATGTCGTTTGGTCTGTCACGGCGTTTCCCTCAGTCGAGCTTTGACTGATTACGAACTTGCCCGAGATGCTGCAACCAAAGGACGTCCGAATGACAGACGAAACCGACATTAACGCGCGACACAAGCATAGGATGCAGAAGATCAAGGCGGCGCGGGACCGGCTTATGGAAACCAAGACTGTTGAAAAGGGCTTGGTGATTGTTCTGACGGGCCACGGCAAAGGTAAGTCGTCGTCTGGATTCGGGATGATCTTTAGATGCATCGGGCACGGAATGCCGTGTGCAGTCGTTCAGTTCATCAAGGGGTCGATGCAGTCGGCTGAACGCGATCTGTTGAAGGAAAAGTTTTCTGAGGAATGCCCGGTGCACGTCATGGGCGAAGGGTTCACATGGGAAACGCAGGACCGGGAACGCGATATCATTATGGCTGAGGCCGCCTGGGAGAAAGCCAAGGAGCTGATCCTGGATGAGC
>CAZMRS010000103.1:4884-7401 GCA_964568435.1 uncultured Boseongicola sp.
AGATGGTTTTGCTCGACGAGATCAACATCGCGCTGCGGTATGACTATCTGGATGTCGAGGATGTTGCTGATTTTCTGGTGAACGAGAAGCCTGAGATGACCCACGTGGTTTTGACGGGACGCAACGCCAAGGACGAACTGCTCGATGTCGCCGACCTGGTGACCGACGTCAAAGAGGTGAAACACCCGTTTCGGACGCAAGGTGTAATCGCGCAGCCGGGCGTGGAGTTTTAACAGTTATGACGCGTGCCCTGATGCTTCAGGGAACCGGCTCGAATGTCGGGAAGTCGGCGATTGTAGCCGGGCTTTGTCGGGTGGCCGCCAATCGCGGGCTGAAGGTTCGCCCGTTTAAGCCGCAGAACATGTCAAACAATGCCGCTGTCACTGAGGATGGCGGAGAAATTGGGCGGGCGCAGGCGCTTCAGGCGATGGCCTGTCGGGAGCCGTTGTCGGTGCATATGAACCCGGTTCTGTTGAAGCCGGAGAGCGATACTGGATCTCAGGTTGTCGTTCAGGGGCGTGTGGCCGGTGCTTTGAAAGCGTGCGCTTTTGGTGAAGCCAAGCGGGACCTAATGACGGCTGTGATCGACAGTTTTGGGCGCGTCGGGGAAGGCACCGACCTTGTACTGGTCGAGGGCGCTGGGAGCCCTGCGGAGGTAAATCTGCGCAAAGGCGATATTGCGAACATGGGGTTTGCGCGCGAGGCCGGAGTGTCGGTTGTCTTGATTGGTGACATTGATCGGGGAGGAGTGATCGCTCAGATCGTTGGAACCGATGCCGTGTTGGAGGCTGGGGATCGGGCAATGATCCGTGGGTTCTTGATTAACAAGTTTCGCGGCGATGTGCGGCTGTTTGATGACGGCTATCTGCACATCTCCGAGCGGACTGGCTGGCCAGGGTTTGGTGTGATCCCGTGGTTCAATGATATTTCGCGGTTGCCGGCCGAGGATGCCGTTGATCTTGGTGGCGGACAGGGTTCGGGTGCTTTTCACATCGCGTGTCCGATGTTAAGCCGCATTGCGAATTTCGACGATCTGGATCCTTTGAAGATTGAACCGGATGTTCGGTTGACAATGGTGCCGCCGGGCCAGGCGGTACCTGGGGACGCAGACCTTGTCATTCTGCCCGGTACGAAATCGACACTTGGCGATCTGGCGTTCTTGCGGGCGCAAGGGTGGGACGTGGACTTGGCCGCGCATATCCGCCGTGGAGGGAATGTTCTTGGAATTTGCGGTGGATACCAGATGCTTGGTCGCAAGCTGCATGATCCAGAGGGACTGGATGGCGCGCCGGGTTCCGTCGATGGGTTGGGGCTTTTGGACGTTGAAACTGTGATGACACCGGAGAAGAGTCTGACACGCGTTGAAGCCGTACATACAGCGAGCGGCGCAAGCTTCTCCGGGTATGAAATTCACATCGGGCGGACGGCGGGTGCTGACTGCGATCGGTCCTTTTCGAAAATAGACGGTGTTTCGGATGGGGCAGTTTCGGCAAATGGGCGCATCGCAGGCACCTATCTTCATGGTTTGTTTGTGGACGACGCGTTTCGGGCGTCTTGGCTGGGGTCTCGCGGGGTTGCGACAGCGGGCACCAACTATGGTGGTGATGTCGATCAGGTGCTGGATGACTTGGCTGCGCATCTGGAGCAACATGTCAATATAGACGCGCTGTTTGCGGTGGCGGCGTCTGTTTAATTGATCGCATCCTCTAGTCGCTGCCATTCCACTTCTGTTCCCGGAAACCCGAGGCGGAGCCAGGTTCCAGAGTAGGGAAAAATGCGGCTCCAGATATGGGCTTGAGCCAATTGGCGCTGGGCCTCGATCGCGTCTGGTGTTTCGAGTAGCGCGAAGAGGTGCGTGCTGCCCACTGTTGTCCAACCTGTCGAATTGAGGATGGTTTCAAGTCTTTTTCTGTCCTGGGCGAGCCGGAGGCGCGTAGCGTTTTGCCAATCAAGGTCCGCAAGCGCTTTCGTCCCTATTTCAAGCGCAGGACCCGAGACGGCCCAAGGGCCAGCAATGGCGGCGGCCTTTTCCAAAGTTTCAGTTTGACCAGCCAGAAACCCAAGCCGAACACCCGCGAGGCCAAAGAACTTGCCGAACGATCTCAGGACGAGGATGTTTTTCTGTGGTTCCGCTTTAAGAACTGAGATTTCGGGCGTTGCGTCGGCGAAGCTTTCGTCTATCAGGAGTGTGCCGCCGCTGTTGGCCAGCTCTATGAGCTGTTCAGGTTTGAAACTTTCGCCGGTTGGATTGTTTGGATTGACGATGATGGCCAAGTCGGCGCCTTCCAGTTCTTCCAACGAGGCGACGGTTTCAACGTTCCATCCAAAGGTCGTGAGAGCGCCTGCGAATTCATTGTATGTCGGGCCCAAGATGCGTGCCTGACCAATTGGCAGGCACTGCGGGACGAGCTGAATGGCGGCCTGCGCTCCGGCCAGCGGAAGAAGCGGCCAGTTGGTTTGAAAGGCGGCTTGAGCGGCCTGGATAAGTGCAGTTCGTTGGGCGCTTCCCGGTAGACT
>CAZMRS010000104.1:0-7345 GCA_964568435.1 uncultured Boseongicola sp.
AACAGCCAGGTGTTGTCGGCCATTTCCATCGCCGGACCATGGACAAGGTTGATTTCGTATTGGCCCATGCCGGATTCCGAGATGGCGGTTTCGGCGGGGATGCCCATGGATTCGCAAGCGTCGTAGAGCTCGGTGAAGAAGCTATCGAAGGCGTCGAGTGCGCGGATCGACAGGATTTCGCCCCCCAAACGGCGCTTGCCCGAACGTGGCGATGCTGGCGGTTGAAGCGTGTCACCGCTGTCGTCGAGGAGATAGAACTCAAGCTCGGTCGCGGCCATGACCGTCCAGCCTCGGTCGGCGTAGCGATCCAGCACCAGCTTCAGAGCGTGGCGGGGATCGCCGCCAAAGGGGTCGCCCGCGTCGGTGTACATCCACATCGGCAGGAGCGCGCTGGGAGTGTTAAGCCATGGCATTGGCACGAAGCCGCGTTCGGTCGGTCTGAGCACGCCGTCGCGGTCGCCTGTTTCGAAAACGAGTGGACTGTCTTCAATGTCGTCGCCCCAGATGTCGACGTTCAGGACGGACAAGGGCATGCGCGTTTTGCCTTCAAGCGCCTTTTGGCCAAAACCTGCGGGCATGCGTTTGCCACGCGCTTGGCCATTGAGATCGGCCACCGCCGTGGTGACCGAGCGGATGTGGGGGTTATCTTGCAGCCAGCTGTCCATGTCTCACCGAATGAGTTGCGGCCTGTAGCGGATGCGCTTGGCCTGCTGAGGCATATGCCGGTTCAGGCGGCGGTTGACCAGTGAGAAGATGCCGATGATGGCCAGCGTGAGAAGGACGAAGTACGCGCCGGCTATCGGGTACGGCACGAACGGGTTGAAGGTTTTGGAGGCGAAGTAGTCGGCGTAGTAGAGCGCGTCGCCTTGTTGGCGCACCGCCGGGAAACCCGAGAAGAAGACGAGTGCGGTTGCGTGGAAGAGGAAGATCGCCTCGTTCGTGTAGGCGGGCCATGCCAAGCGCAGAGTGGTAGGCCAAGTGATCCGCGTGAACCGTTTCCAGCCGGTTAAACCGTAGGCGTCGGCGGCTTCCAGATCTCCCCGAGGCACTGTCCGCAGAGCGCCGTAGAAGATTTCACCCGAGTAGGCGGAGGTGTTGAGGATGAGGACGACCAATGCGCCAGCTTGCGCTGCCGTGAGCCACGGCAGGATGTCCGCTTGTTTCAGCGTCAGGAAAAAGAAGTAGGCGAGGAAGAACTGGATAAAGAGGGGTGAGCCACGAAAGACGAAGATGAACCATTCTGCGGGTTTCCGCAGAAGAGCGTTGGGGCTGGCCTTGGCGACTGCCACGGCGTTGGCGATGAAGAAGCCGATGACGAGAGCCAGAAGGCCGAAGTAGATGTTCCAGATGATACCAGAGCCGATCAGGGTGACTTGTTGGCAGATCGTGAAGTCTTCGCGTGGGAGCAGGCGTTCGCCGATGCCGATAGAGCGCAGCGCATAAGCTTGGATGGCCTCGATGCACGTCATCGCGACCCTCCTGCGATGGCTTGGCCGTGCGAGAGTTTTGCCGTAATGCGGTCGAGCGCGATTTCAGACACGCGTGTGAAGGCGAGGTAGAACACCAGGAGGCCCATGAAGTACCAGAGCCGCCAGTCGCCGTGCGGAAAGTCGAAGAAGCGCGCAGATTTCGAAGCGCCCAGTTCGCGCGCCCAGTAGACGATATCTTCGACACCGAGCAGAAAAAGGAGCGGGGTGGCCTTGATGAGGATCATCCAGATGTTCGACAGACCCGGCAGCGCGTAGATCCACATCTGTGGGACAAGGACTCGCCAGAAGGTTTGTCTGGGCGACATCCCGTAGGCCTCGGCTGTTTCCAGTTGTGCACGGGGGACGGCGTTCATGGCGCCGTAAAGAACGTTGGCGACGAAGGCACCGAAGACGATGGCAAAGGTGATGACGGCGAGGCTGAAGCCGTAGATCTCGTGGATCCATTGTGGCGACGAGCCGAGCGGGATTTTGGCCTCTTGGCAGACAAGGAAATTCGCGCCTTGTCGGATCGGTTCATCCCAGTCGGGGCAGACGACCTGATGTTTCGTCCATTCGAGTGCCTGGTCGAGCGCGATGACGAAGAACAGGAAAAAGATGATGTCCGGGATACCGCGCACCATAGAGGTATAGGTTTTTCCCAGAAGTGAGAGCGGCAGAAAGCGGGACCGTGATGCGACCGCTCCGGCAAAGCCGAAGGCCATGCTGACGGGGGCCGTGATCGCGAGCAGAAGGAGCACAACAAAGACACTGATGTAGAGATTCATGTGGATGCCGGTCGTGAAATAACAGGCAAACCATTGGAACGTTTCTAGCGAGTCTGGGTCGGTGCAGAAGGAAAACATGTGTGAAAGGGGCGGCCCTGGAGCCGCCCCGTTTATCGCTTAGTAGGTGCCGGTGCCTTCGCCGAACCACTTATCGAGAAGTGTGTTCAGCGTGCCGTCCTCTTTCATCGAGGTGATGGCCGCGTCGAACTTGGCTTTCAGTTCACCGTCGGTTTCGCGAAGGCCCATGCCAACGCCACCGCCCAGCGGCACTGGGTCGCCAACGAGTGCTAGCTCGCCACCGGATTCTTCAGCCTTTGGCAGAAGGAAGTCTGCGTCAGCAAAGACGGCGTCTGCTTCGCCGCTGATGACCGCAGCAATGGTTTCGTCTGGTGTTGCGAATTCCAGCAGGGTCGCGCCGGTTTCGGCAACGTAGCCAGATTGGATGGTGTTCGCTTGCGCTGCAATCACGCCGCCCATCAAGTCAACGTCATCGGACTTTGCGAGGTAACGCGAGGCGGTTGGCGGATAGTAGTCCTGGGTGAAGTCGATGACTTCGTCACGCTCGGCTGTGATCGACATGCCGGCGATGATGGTGTCGTAGTTGCCAGCGGTCAGGTTCGGAATGATCGAGTCCCAGTCGTTGGTGACCCATTCGCAGGTCAGTTCGGCACGTGCGCAAAGCTCGTCACCCACTTCACGCTCGAAGCCGTCGACTTCGCCGGCGTCGTTGATGAAGTTGTAGGGTGCATAAGCGCCTTCGGTGCCCATGCGTACGACGCTGTTACCGTCGGCAAAAGCTGCGCCAGCAGCGATGGTGAGTGCTGTTGCGCTAAGTATCAGTTTTTTCATTGTTTTCTCCCATACTGGTACGTAGTTGGTTTAGCCGGATACAGCGGACAGGAACTGCTGTAACCGCGTGGATTTTGGGTCGCCGAACACCGCGTCTGGCGGCCCCTCTTCTTCGATCTTGCCCTGATGCAGGAAGACCACGTGGTCGCTGACATCACGGGCCAAGGCCATGTCGTGTGTGACGATGATCATGGTACGGCCTTCTTCGGCCAGTGCTTTGATCACTTTGATGACTTCTTGTTCTAACTCTGGGTCGAGCGCGCTTGTTGGTTCGTCGAACAAAAGCGCGCGTGGTTCCATACAAAGCGCGCGGGCGATGGCCACGCGTTGTTGCTGGCCGCCAGACAGTTGAGCCGGCCAGACATCGCATTTGTCGCCGATGCCGACCTTGGCGAGGTAGTCACGCGCCTTTTCTTCAACTTCGCCTGCGTCGCGTTTCATTACGGTCACCGGGGCTTCCATGACGTTCTGCAGGATCGTCATGTGAGACCAGAGGTTGAACTGCTGGAACACCATGGAAAGGTTTGTGCGAATGCGCGTCACCTGTGCACGATCCGCTGGATGGCGAGCGAGGCCTTTGCCTCTCCATTTGACCGCCTCGCCTTCGAATAGGATCTCGCCTTGCTGGCTGTCCTCGAGCAGGTTGGCGCAACGCAGGAGCGTTGACTTGCCCGAACCAGATGATCCGATGAGCGATACAACGTGGCCGCGCGGGGCTGCCATGCTGACGCCCTTCAAAACTTCAAGCGCGCCATAGCTTTTGTGCAAGTCCCGGATTTCGATGACGGATGCGGTTTCGGTCACGTTCAACAGCTTTTGATTATACCCGGGGCGGGAGTAAGGCCGGATTCCGCGAAAAATGCAACGCTTTACCTAGCGTTAGTTGAGGGCGAGGTATGCGTCCTTTGGAATTGCAACTAAATCATGCAGGTCGAGCACTGCGCGATCTTTTCGGTCAAGCGCTTCAATTTGCGTTCGGACAGCGTGGAACAGAACGTCTTTATGTTCGGGGTAAGCGGAGATCAACGGCAACCCGGGCGTCGGCGTGGTTCGCACGACTTCTATCAGGTTTTTGGACCAATCGTCCCATCGCTGAATCATGCGCCAGGTCTGCGCGTCGATCGCGGCAATCCCGGCCATTTCGACCGCGACTGCTTTTGCAGAAGCGCGGTGTGAGCCGCTGATCCAAACTGTTTCAAAGCTCATGTCAAATGCCGACATGTGCCTCTGCGGGGCCGCCCAGCCTGATTCAGAGAGTTTGTCGTTCGCGGCAAACGTTCTGCGCGCCCAGGAGAGTGGGTCGCTTGAGGCGCTTTTGCGGTGCATGACCAACACCGAGTTGTAGTATCCGGGCGGGCAACCGGGCAGGCGATAATCAGGTGTTCCGATTAACGAAACCTTATCATGGAGTGCGCTGCGAAACGGGAGGCCACAGGTTTGGCTGAGAAGCAGGTCGGGAGACATCCATTGATGCCAAACGTCCTCGTCGTGTTGCAGCAATGTGGGCGCAGCCAGGCCTGACCCAAGTCTGGTGGCGATGCCTTGCCAAAACCGATCGTAAGCTGCGCGATTTTCATCGCGCAGGTACATCGGCAGGCTGGCAATCATCCCTTGTTTACAACACGTTGACGCGCAAGAGCGCTGTCACGGTCGTTGATGCCGAGCATGGGGGCGACGAGACGCATAAGCGCGTCCTCTTCGTGGTCGCGTGTTCCGTCGGCCAAAACAATCTCCCAGAGCGCTTCTACGATCTGGGCACGATCCTCGTAGGCGACGGTTTCTTTGATGGCGCGGGTAAAGCGGACCGTATCAGGAGCTTCGGACTCAAGCTGCTCTGCTTCGCCACGGAGTTTGGACACCTCGAAAGGGCCGAGATTGTATCGTGTTTTCAGAATGTTATCGATTGCATCGATTTCAACGCGGGCATAGTCCCCGTCGGTTCTGGCGATGCGCACAAGAAGGGCCGCAAGGGCAAGACGGCTGTCGTCGCCGTCAAGTGGATCGGGGTCGGGAGCCGTCATACGGCGCAGAAATGCATCGAACATGGGACGGATATAGGCTGTGTTTGAAGGCAGGAAAAGGCGTGGGGAAGGCGTTTCGGTATCGCGTCGGTATAACGTCGGTATTACGTCGGTGCGGCCGTTCGGTGCGTTTTGGCTTCCTTAATCCTTGCCTGCGGGGCCGTGGCAGAATCTTTCAGAAAGATTTTGGTGCCTCCGGCGGGGATATTTTTGCCAAAAAGAAAGCGGGAGGCTGTGTCTAGATCGAGCCCGCCTCAACCATGTAATTGTTCGCGCTGCACATGGCTGCATCGTCCGAGGCAAGGAACAAAACCATGCGGGCCACATAGACCGGGTCGATCAAGTCCGGGAGGCATTGGCGTTTTCTCTGCGCCTCCAAGGCTTCGGGTGTGACCCAAAGCTCTTTCTGGCGATCGGTCATTATCCAGCCGGGAACGACTGTGTTGACGCGAATGCGATGCCTGCCGAGGTCTCGCGCCATTGTGCGCGTCAGGCCGTGGACCGCTGCTTTGGCGGTCGCATAGGAGGGGAAGCCGCCACCGGCCTCCCACCAGGAGTTTGACCCCATGTTGATGATCGACCCGCCGCCTTTCTCGATCATGCCGGGAGCGATGGCCTGGATCGCGAAGAACATGTGGCGGAGGTTCGTGTTCTGGCGTTCGTCCCAATAGTCGACTGTGACGTCTTTCCAGTCATGCCGGTCGTCGCGTGCTGCGTTGTTCACGAGGACATCGGCGTGGCCGAGCCGGTCGGTCAGGCGTTGCAGGGTGGATTGGAGGGCGGAGATATCGCGGAGGTCGCAGAGCTCGTGTGTGATGTTGTCGGCAGTTGCCGCCAAAGCTTCGCTGGCTTCGGCGTTGAAGTCGAGGAAGCCAACTTTCGCGCCTTGCTCTGCGAAGGCGGTGACCATTTCGGCGCCAATGCCCTGCGCGCCGCCTGAGACGATGACGGTTTTGTCTTTGAGGCTCGGGTAGATCGCGAAGTTGGGCATTGGGCGGGTCTTTCGTTCAGAGTCGGTGCGGGATCACACCAGTCGTGACACATCCACTGCGGCTTTGACAAATCCTTCAAACAACGGATGCGGCGCAAAGGGTTTTGATTTCAGTTCCGGATGGTACTGGACGCCGATGAACCACGGGTGGTCTTTCCATTCGACGATCTCGGGCAGGCGGCCGTCGGGTGACATGCCGGAGAAACAGAGGCCCGCCTTTTCGAGCGGATCGCGGTATTTTGTGTCGACCTCGTAGCGGTGGCGGTGACGTTCTTCGATGACCGTTTCGCCGTAAACTTTGGCGACGATGGAGCCTTCTTTCAGATTCGCCGTATAAGCACCGAGGCGCATGGTGCCGCCCTTGTCATCGTCGACTTTTCGGCGCGCAACATGGTTTCCCTGGACCCATTCTTTAAGGTGGTAAACCACTGGTTCAAAACGCTTCTTTCCGGCCTCGTGGTCGAACTCTTCGGAGCCAGCGGTATCGATGCCAGCCACGTTGCGGGCGGCTTCGATCACGGCCATTTGCATGCCGAGGCAAATCCCAAGGTAGGGGATCTTCCGAGTTCGGGCGAACTGGGCGGCTTTGATTTTGCCTTCAGTGCCGCGTTCGCCGAAGCCGCCAGGCACAAGAATGGCGTGGAAGCCTTCAAGGTAAGGGGCAGGGTCCTCGCGTTCGAAAATCTCGGCGTCAATCCATTCTGCTTTCACGCGCGTCCGGTTGGCCATGCCACCGTGGGTGAGCGCCTCGGCAATCGATTTATAGGCGTCCTCGAGCTGGGTGTACTTGCCAACGATGGCGACTTTCACTTCGCCTTCGGCGTTCTCCAACCGATCCTGCACGTCGTACCAGCGTTCCAGGTTCGGCTTTGGTGCGGGGGAAATGCGGAACGCGTCGAGAACGGCTTGGTCGAGGCCTTGTTCATGGTAGGCGAGCGGAGCTTCGTAGATAGATTTGAGGTCTGGCGCTGCGATCACGTCTTCTTTGCGCACGTTACAGAAGAGGGCGATCTTCTCGCGTTCTTTTTCCGGGATCTCAACGTCGGAGCGGCACACGAGCACGTCAGGCTGGAGGCCGATCGAGCGAAGCTCTTTCACGGAGTGCTGTGTCGGTTTGGTTTTGAGCTCACCTGAGGCGGCCATCCATGGAAGAAGGGTCAGGTGCATGAAAATACACTGGCCGCGAGGTTTGTCTTGCGCGAATTGGCGGATCGCCTCGAAGAAGGGGAG
>CAZMRS010000105.1:0-7321 GCA_964568435.1 uncultured Boseongicola sp.
CCATCCGGTTGCCTCGATGGAGCACCAGTACTTCGTCACCGACGACATTCCGGCAATTGTAGACGCCGGTCACCGCATGCCGCTTATCCGATGCCCTATATCGGACTACTATTCGAGACAGGAAAAGAACGGTCTGCTTGTCGGCTTCTACGAGCAGGATTGCAAAACATGGGGGATGGATGGGATCAGCCCGGACTTCACCAACGATCTATGCCCGGATGACCTGGATCGTGTGATGGACGTGTTAGAGGGCGCGTTTGCCCGCATGCCTGTTCTGAGCGAAGTCGGTATCAAGCGCATCGTCAACGGCCCAATTACATATACAATTGACGGGGCACCATTGGTTGGGCCCATTCCTGGAAAGCGAAATGCCTACTGCATAATTGGGCTGCGCGCGGGGCTTGGCGAAGGTGGTGGACACGGTTGGCTCCTTGCCCAGCAGATTGTCCATGGTGAGGCGTGTTACGACACCTGGGTTATCGATCCGCGCCGCTTCACGGGTCACGCAAATGTCGAACTCACGGCACTAAAGGCGATCGAGGATTATCAGAACGAGTTCAGATTTCACTTTCCGCATGAGCATCGGCCCGCTGGAAGGCCCGCCAAGACCACACCCCTAACGCCCGTTCTGGCCGCTGAAGGCGCGGAATTCACTGTCGTCAACGGATGGGAACGGGTCGACTTCATCAAGCCGTTCTCCGATTTTCATTACACGCCCACCTTCGATTTTGATGAGACGTTTGAGCATGTCGCTGCCGAGGTGCGCAATGTTTCGGAGAACGTTGGGCTGACCGAGGTTAATGGCTTCAATCGAATTGAAATAACCGGGAAGGATGCGCATTCGTTTCTTGACCGGATGACATGCGGCAAGCTGCAACGCAGAAGTGGTCGAGTAGGTTTAAGCTACCTTTTGAACCATGACGGCAACATCAAGTGCGAAGCGACAATCGCCAATTTGCCGGCCAGTGACCGAGGACCTGATCGGGTTTGGTATGGTTCGGCTGCCGCGTCGGAATACCATGATATGGATTGGCTGACGGCGCATCTCGCGCCGGGCGAGGACGTGTCTCTGTGCAGTTTGACGAACCAAATGACCATTCTTGTGCTTGCCGGGCCGAAATCACGGGCGGTTCTGTCCGAGTGTGCACGAGGCGACTGGTCGGCTGAGGCATTTCCTTGGCTTTCGGTACGCGAATGTTTTGTCGGAATTGCACCGGCAACAGTCCTAAGCGTCAGTTTCTCAGGCGAACTCGCTTATGAAATTCACGTGCCAAACGAGTCTCTGTATGCTGCTTATCTGGCCTTGCGGAACGCCGGTGCGGACCATGGAATGAAGCTTTTCGGATCTCGCGCCATTGAATCGATGCGCATGGAGAAAGGGTTTCTGCATTGGAAGGCAGACCTCATTACCGAATTTGATCCGCTAGAGACCGGTCTTTCGAGGTTTGTGAACCTCGAGAAAGACTCTTTTGTGGGCAAGGAAGCCCTTTTGCACAGACAGTCCGACGGACCGCGAAGGAAACTCGTCACGCTGGCGGTCGAAACGGACCGAGCGCCAGCGCATCCCGGTGCTTCTCTCATGGATGGCGACACTGTGGTTGGGACAGTGACGTCTGGCGCTTATGGCTACAGGGTGGAAAAGAATCTGGCATACGCTTTTGTGACTCCTGAAAGGGCAGACTTCGGGAACAGAATGCACGTGGATCTCTGCGGGGAACGCGTCGCTGCCGAGGTTATTGCGCCTTGCCCCTACGACGCTGAATTCTCCCGTATGCGAACATGACCGGTAGTTGCTCTGACGGGATGAAGTCAGGCCGAAACAAATGAAACAAGGAAGCCGAATTCTGCCGTCATAGAGAAACGTGGGCGACTTAGGTCCCAAGCTCATCAGCGCCAAGGAGGAATGACCAAGGCGCATAACGCAGCTTGGTGACAAAATGGCCTACGGAGCGCAGACAACTCCACCCCGCACTTTAGGCGCAAACCAAGTATTCAAATTGTCGATAGCTGCTTTTCTGTTGGCGTGTGCGGGCGTCGCCGTTGAGGTGGACCTTATCGCGACCCTGAAGCAACTCTCTGATCCCGAAAGCGTGTCAGCACTCATTTCGAAGGTCGGTCCGCTTGCCGTGGTCGTTTTGCCGGCTCGGGCAGTTGTCGTGTCACCAATCCCACGCGGACCAGTTGCCATGGCCGCCGGAGCGATTTTTGGAGCACTCGAGGGCAGCGCTTTGACGGCAGTAGGCGCGGTGCTTGGTGCGTTTATTGCGTTTTTGCTGTCGCGCTCTCTGGGATATCTCTGGGGTATCTTTATCGACGGATGGCTCAATGTTTATCGTCCTTCCCCGATTTCCATACCGCACAACATCAACCGCCGTCGCCACCAGATCATCGATATGGTCGGGCTCCATGCGTGTCGGCTCCTGCCGCGCCATCGTAAGGAAAGTGCGTGCGTCAAGCATACCTGAGCAACCCAAATCCTGAGCTACGTGGCCAGCCGACCAAAATCACTCATCGGAATCTTCGAGCGACGTTTGCACATAAGGTTCGTCTTACCTCGATTGCCTGACTTTCATTCGCTCACGAGATGAAAGCTTTCAATTCAGGCAATCTACAAGTGTTAGGGTCATCGTTCGGATGAGCTGAGGATAGAACTCCACTCCTGGTTCCAACGCCAGACCCAAGGGATCGATGACACCGGTCGACGCGTCAGTACCATCCAAAACCGTCGCAACGATACCAGGGTTGAACTGCGGCTCTGCAAGGACGCAAGCCACGTCTTCGTCGGCGATCCGCTCTTGGACCTCCGCGATACGAGCCGGGCTCGGATCAGACGCGTCGCCCAATGATATTGCCCCAGAGGCCGGGAAACCGAAGTCATCTTCAAAGTATTGATAAGCGTCATGGAAAACGATGAAGCTACTGCCCCGGACCGGATCGAGCGTGGCGTTCACTTCAGTAGCCAATTCTTCCATTTCCGTACGACCGGCAGCTGCGTTTGCGAAGTAGGTTCCCGCATTCTCGGGGTCTACCGCCGATAGCTGGGCGGCAATCACGTTCAGCCAGTTGCCGGCGTTCTGCAGTGACAACCAGGCGTGTGGATCGTGCTCGCCGTGGTCGTCGCCTTCTTGATCCGCATGCTCCTCGCGATCGCCATCGTCGTGATCGGCCCGCTCTTCGTGATCTTCAGGGCCATGGGCCTCGAAAAGCGCGCCCTCACGGAAGTCCAATAACTTGGTGCCGTCGGCCTCTAAAAGAGACGTCACTCTCGCATCCTCAGCAAGAGTGTCGATCGCATCCTCAAGCCAAGGGGTCAGGTCTTCGCCAATCCAAAAGACAAGATCGGCCTCCTGCAGCGCCGCCGCTTCAGACGGCCGCATCCGATAGTCGTGAGGGGATGCGCCGGGCTGCACCAACATCGTGGCCTCTCCAAGATCACCCATCACTTTCGACACTAAAGAATGAACCGGGCCGATATCAGTTGCGACCTTTGGAACCTCCGCCATAGCGGTACCGCTCATCAATGTAGCGGCGCAGGAGAGTGAGATGAGCTTTCTGGACATAGTGCTCTCTGTGTGATTTTATAACGTTACGCGCCCGATATATGATATGAAATAACATGACAAGCAATACCCAAAACGAACTTCTGGGCTTTCAGGCTCACGATCATGCTTTGTGCGTCGGGTCGGCTCTGAAAGCGGCTGAAACGCGATGCGAAAAAGAAGGCCTTCGGCTAACACCCGTTCGCCGGAAGGTTCTGGAAATCCTTTTGCAGGAACATCGGGCACTCGGTGCCTACGCCATCCTAGAGATGCTTCGTGACGCTGGGTTTGGGTCTCAGCCGCCAGTCGCCTATCGCGCTCTCGACTTTCTTACGGCTCATGGGTTTGTCCATAAGATCGAGCGCCTCAATGCCTTTGTGGCGTGCGACCATCCAGGCGAAAGCCACTCACCGGCATTCATGATCTGTCGCGTTTGCGATACCGTCGCAGAAGCACATACAGCACCTGCAAAAGGCGCGCTGGGAGACGCGGCAAAGGCTTCTGGATTTCAAATTGAAAAAACCGTCGTAGAGGCAGAAGGCGTTTGCCCAAGTTGCGTTGACAAGGCTGACGCATGAGCCTGATCCACGTTAAGAATTTGGCCGTTTCCTACGGTGCGAACACGGTATTGAGGAACGTGTCCCTCGCAATCGAGCCTGGCGAGATAGTCACGATCGTTGGCCCAAACGGATCCGGCAAAACAAGCCTTTTCCGTGCAATTATCGGTGCGACCAAGCTGTCGCATGGGAGCATCGAACTCAAGCCCGGACTGAAGCTCGGTTACGTCCCGCAACGGCTTCATATTGACCAAACGCTACCGGTGACAGTCGAACGGTTTCTGCGATTGACCGAACGTGTTTCGTCAAAAACCTGCCAGGATGCATTGGAGACCGCTGGCGCCCCTGACATTCTGAAGCGCCAGATGACACAGCTGTCTGGCGGCCAATTTCAGCGCGTCTTGCTCGCAAGAGCCTTGCTCAACAAACCAGATGTTCTGCTTTTGGACGAAGCGACCCAAGGTCTGGACCAACCGGGATCGGCGGCCTTTTATCGTCAGATTGAGACGGTGTGCCGAGAAACCGGGTGCGCGGTATTGATGATTAGTCACGAGCTCCATGTTGTGATGAGTGCCTCAGACCGCGTGATCTGTCTGAATGGGCATGTGTGCTGCGAAGGCACCCCTGCAAACGTTGCCTCAGCACCTGAGTACCGCGCACTCTTCGGAACTGGCACTGGCGGAGCATTGGCGCTTTATCGCCACGACCATGACCACGGGCATGAACACGATCATCCCCATAGCCATGAGGCGGCCGAGTGATGCTGGATGACTTCATGGTTCGCGCCACGTTGGCTGGGATTGGTGTTGCTTTGGCTGCCGCGCCCTTGGGTTGTTTCGTCGTTTGGCGGCGTATGGCGTACTTCGGTGACGCAACGGCTCATGCCGCAATACTTGGGGTGGCGCTGTCGCTCGCCCTTGAAATTTCAATCTTTCCCGGTGCACTCGCAGTCGCACTTCTCATGGCTTTCGCGGTGACCGCACTTGCGGGGCGCGGATATGCGATGGATACGCTTCTTGGGGTTCTGGCACATTCCGCCCTGGCGTTCGGTTTGGTGGCGGTATCGTTTCTTTCAGGGATCCGCATAGACCTAATGGCCTACTTGTTTGGTGACATCCTGGCGGTGTCGCGCACTGATCTGTTCGTCATTTGGGGCGGGGCTGCTTTAGTGGTCGCGCTCATTGCATGGCGCTGGTCAGCGCTCCTCGCATCGACACTTAGCGAAGAACTCGCCTATGCGGGCGGTTTGGACCCAAAACGCGAACAACTCATTTTAACGCTTTCGCTTGCAATAACAGTTGCAGTGGCCATCAAGGTGGTGGGTATATTGCTCATCGCAGCGCTGCTCATCATCCCAGCCGCTGCGGCGCGAGGGTTATCGAGGACGCCGGAAGCTATGGCTTTGATTGCTGCGGCAATTGGTATGGTCTCCGCGGTTGGCGGCCTGCAAAGTGCCTACTATTTCGATACCCCGGCCGGCCCATCAATCGTCTGCGTCGCGGCAATACTGTTTGCGCTGCTTAATGTTTTTGGTTGGCGTCGAAGCCTCGGGTGACCTGCCGTATCGACGAGGGACGAGAATATGACTCTGCTTTGCTCGACAGTCGGCTTGATTATGGACATTCGGTTCAAGAAGCACGACAAGGTGCTGAGCAGTATGATCCCCGGACCGCTGGGAACATCGCAATCTTGACCCGAAACCCACCAAACAGAGCCGAGGTTTCGAAATGGATACCGAAAGGAACTGAGAGCTATGGCAAGCGTACTGGATCAACTCCGCGAAATGAGCGTCATTGTCGCAGACACCGGAGAGATCGAAGCCGTCAAAAAGTATCAACCCGTTGACTGTACAACTAATCCATCGCTGGTTTTGGGCGCGGTCTCTGATCCCTCTTCAGCGGAGCTGATCAACCGAGAGATCGCGGACGGTCGGAAAAATGGATTGGGGCCGGTGGAAGTAGCATCGAAACTGACTGTCGCGGTTGGTGCAGAGCTCTCAGGCTTGGTCGAGGGTCGCGTATCCACCGAAGTCGACGCAAACCTGTCTTTCGACATCAATGCCTCGGTCCAACGCGGGCGTGACATTATTGCGGACTACGAAAGTCGCGGTATTTCACGTGACCGGGTGTTGATCAAACTGGCCTCAACTTGGGAAGGCATCCGCGCCGCTGAGGTTCTCCAGTCCGAAGGCATCGACTGCAACCTAACGCTGCTCTTTTCCATGGCCCAAGCGATGGCATGCGCGGATGCTGGTGTTTTCCTGATCTCACCTTTTGTTGGCCGCATCACCGATTGGTACAAAGCGGCAGAAGGTCGTGATCACTACGAACCGGATGAAGACCCAGGTGTAAAATCCGTGCGCTCAATTTACAGCTACTACAAGACACACGGGATCGAAACTGTGGTCATGGGTGCCTCCTTCCGCAACACTGCGCAGATTACCGCCCTTGCAGGCTGCGACCGGCTCACAATCGCACCTAAGCTGCTTGAAGAGATGAGCAACGATCAAAGCGATTTGCCCCGCGTCCTTTCACCGGACATGTCGGACGCATCAGAGAAGCTAACGCTTGATGAAGCCACATTCCGCTGGATGTTGAATTCCGACGCCATGGCGACGGAAAAACTGGCTGAAGGCATCCGCAAGTTTGATGTGGACCATCAAAAGCTGATCCAACTGATCTCGGATCGCATGCAAGACGCCTAACAAATTACGAGAAGCCCCGGCCCAGACAAACTGGGCCAGGGGTTTATTCTGCCGCAATCGCTGCACGATTCTTGACGCGAGCATCCTCTAGCTCGGTGACCTCGTGGGCCTCCGCTTGGCTGTCCACGCGTCGGTGGATCAGGGAAAACACCGCTGGCGTGAAGTAAAACGAGACGACAGCCGACAAAAGTACTCCGCCCGCAATCGCCACGGCAAACGGTGGCCAGAAGCCGCCGCCGGCCAGAATCAACGGGAGGAATCCACCGAACGTCGTAATTGTGGTCGATACAATGTGCCGACTCGATCCTGTCACAACGTCAGCCATAGCTTCCTTGTTACCAGCGTTTGACGCAGCGTTCCCCTGCAAGCCAGTGAGAATGATTATCGCGGCATTTATAGACACGCCGATGGATCCAATCACACCGATGATCGAGTTGATCCCAAAGGGAAATTGCATCACGGCTAAGGACAACATCGACAATCCGGCAGACAATACACAAACCACCAGGGCGACAGCAGTC
>CAZMRS010000106.1:0-7305 GCA_964568435.1 uncultured Boseongicola sp.
GCCTCATATGTCGCAAGGAGGTCTTGGGCGGAGAGCCCCTGAGAGAACACGAAGCGCTTGTCGTCTCTGTGCTTCTGTAGGACGTTGCGCTGGTTAATCGCCTTGACGACGCGTTGTGGAATGGCGACGGATTTCTACCTCATGGAAAAAATGGTGGGCCTCATGACGCTGACCAACCCGTATTAATCACAACAGGTGAAGACACAAACATGGCTGCTTGCTTGATGATTGTCGGTGACGCATCGTTCGAGATTGAGGAAATAGCGTCAAAGCAAAGGGTCTGCGTTTTGTTTGATGGGGCAGATCCGAGCTCTCTGGATCATGCGCGTGGACAGTGGCGCGCTGTCACCGCTGCAGGCATCGGAGCGCAATATTGGGCGGACGAGGGCGGCCGCTGGACTAAGAAAGCTGAGAATACACCAGACGCTTAAGGCTGAAGCCGCATCCGATCGCCTTGAATTTCTATTCTGTCGAACAAGCCGAGATAGGTCATTCCCAGAAGCGAACCGTCCATCTCGCCACCATTAACCGATGCGTTGAGGTTCCTGTAAATTACTGGCCCGATGCCGATGCTGTCTAAAGTAGCGAAGGCAGTGCTGACTTCTCCGTTCGCGGTGCGTGCGCGCCCAAGAAAAGTAAGGTTGTCAGGATCGAGTCCAACGCGGCGTGCGTCGTCCATTGTTAGCACAACATCTGTCGCACCGGTGTCCACAAGAAAGTCCACGGGTACCCCATTCACATCCAGAGTCAGACGGAAGTGCCCGTCGAAACCCCTTGGTATCTCTATGGCTTGTCCATCTTCGACGATCGCACTGCGTGGTACGAGGTCGGACTCGACGTCTTCCCACAGCCCATAAGCCGCGATAAAGGCAACAAAAATGAGGCCCCAGGCCAAAGCCATGCGTGCCGCCTTGCCCAACCCCTCGCGGTTTTCTGCGATAAACCAACCGATGACGGCTGCGCCAAGGATGGTGAGGTAGATCAGGCTGTCGAGATCAAGATTGTTCATAGAACCAAGATATGGATGACCGCCGCTGATTTTTAGTGTGGCTTGCTATCCACCAAAGCCAACAGCTCTTAGCCCATCCAAAACGAATTGAACCGACAAAGCTGCCAAGAGCATTCCCAGAAGTCTCGTTACGACGTTTATGCCAACAGGCCCAAGAAGACGCTCAATCGGGCCAGCTAGCAAGAAGAACAGAAACGTCACAAAGACGACCGCCAGCATCACAAGATGAATGGCGACCACCCAGGACCAATCTCCGGCGTTCTGGTTCGTCAGCAGGATCATCGTGGCGATCGCGCCTGGTCCTGCAATGAGAGGAATGGCCAACGGGAAGACCGAGGGGTCATCTTCATTCGCGCGACTTTGATCCTCGCGACGTTTCGTGCGCCTTTCAAAAAGCATGTCCAGGGCGGTCAGGAATAATAAGACGCCACCGGCAATTCGGAACGCCGGCATGGAGATGCCGGCGAAACCCAGAACCGCCTCACCAAGCATCCCAAACGCGGTGAGGACGGCGGCTCCTACCAGACATGCTGTGATCGCCACGTGGCGTCGCTTTGCGGCGGTCTGCCCTTGCGTAAGTGCAACGAACAGGGGCGCAAGCCCGATGGGATCAATGATGACGAACAGCGTTACAAAAGCCGTAAGAAGAAGAGCGCTGTCTAAAGTCATACTCTGGTGAGATCAGGTTTTTGCAAACTCAGCAAGATTAAGATTAGTAGCGCGCGTGCCGTTCTGTAACTTTGATAAGATCCGCGATTTGCTCCAGTACGGGTACGACGACGCGTTCTTGCCCGCTTGCAATGGGCACTGTTTTGTTTCGGGATTTCAAGCGAAGGTGCAGTTCGGCAGGGGCTTTCTTGGAATTCGTCAGCCGCATGAAGCAGCTCACGATATGCATCATCGGTATGCTCTGACGAATGGTTGTCTCCCCACGAGAGTTTCGCGTCGCCAATCTGACTTCACTTTCAAGACCATCAATGTGAACCTCTTGGTGAAATCCGCGCCCGGCGTGTGCATAGACGCCAAAACCTGTCACCAAAAACGCTGTGCTCAAGCTCATCTGCATCATAAGAATGCCGCTGCCGATCGGACTTGTTTCTATGACCCAGGGTATGATGCTCGCGAAAAGTGTGCAGATTGCCAACAGCTTCAGAACCGTCTCTGCGAAAGAACCGCCACCGTCCTTTTTGCGTCCGTCCGATATGATCAGACCCCAATGTGTCTCACGTATTTTTATGGGTGATTTAGATGTCCCGTCATCCATCTTTGACCAAAAGTCGTTTCCGAACACACTCACAGTCGCACTCCTATTCGCATTCGGCACAACCCTTCGTTTACGAATTGGGCGTCACTGCGGCGCTGGGAGGGTATAGTCGAGGTGGATGCTAAGATCTGCTTGTGGCAGCTTCCAGTCTTTCCGCGGCTTTCATCCAAAGTGTTTCCGCGCGTTCCAGTCCATCTTCGACCTCGGCAAACTTTTTCTGCCAGTTCTCACGCTCTGTCTGCCTGTCCTGGTTGTAGATCTCGGGGTCGGCCAGTTTGGTCGCAATCGTTTCGCGAATATCTGCAAGCTTGGTCACGCGAGCCTCAGCTGTTGAAACAGCCTGACGCAGTTCGGCCAGATCTTGTCGACTAGCTTTTGCCGGTTTTGCTTTGAGCTTTTCCGCTTTTGGCGCGGGCTGATCCAAGAGCAGCCGCCGGTATGTCTCGAGGTCTTCCTCGTAGGGCTGCACTTCGCCGTCTTTAACGAGCCAGAGCCGATCCGC
The DNA here is from genome assembly GCA_964568435.1 of uncultured Boseongicola sp. Taxonomy (GTDB): domain Bacteria; phylum Pseudomonadota; class Alphaproteobacteria; order Rhodobacterales; family Rhodobacteraceae; genus Boseongicola. Next base: position 2,776 of record CAZMRS010000106.1, read on the forward strand.
AACGAGGCTCAGCAAATGCATGTCGTGACTGACAAGAATGACAGCGCCACTATATGCCGTCAGCGCCTCGACCAGCGCCTCCCGGCTTTCCATGTCGAGATGGTTCGTTGGTTCATCGAGTATGAGCAGGTGAGGAGCGTCGATTGTCGCAATCAACAACGATAGACGCGCTTTCTGCCCACCAGATAGTCGCGCGACCAGAGTTTCAGCTTGCTCGGCACCAATACCAAATCCGCCAAGTCGTGCTCTCAGCCTGCCCGGGGCTTCATCAGGTCTAAGGCGTCGTAGGTGGTCGATAGGTGTTTCGTCTGCGTGTAATTCATCGAGCTGGTGCTGGGCAAAGTATCCGATGCGCAGCTTTCTGGCGCGGGTGACTTGACCATCCATCGGGTCGAGTTTTTCAGCCAGCAGCTTTGACAGCGTGGATTTGCCTTCTCCATTTCGCCCGAGAAGCGCGATCCTGTCGTCTTGGTCGACACGGAGGGACAATCGTCTAAGAACAGCTTTGTCGTCATATCCGACAGCAGCACGATCCAGATTCACGATGGGCGGCGACAGTTCTTCCGGAGACGGAAAGCTGAAACGCTTTAGGGCCGCTTCCTGAGGTGTCGTAATCGGCTGCATTTTCGCAATCATTTTCAATCGAGATTGCGCCTGGACTGCTTTGGACGCCTTGTAACGAAAGCGGTCCACAAAGCTTTGGAGATGCGCGCGCCGGGCTTCCTGCTTTTTGGCTTCGGCTTCAGCCACGGCAAGACGCGCAGTACGTGTTGCTGCGAATGTATCGTAGTTTCCCTGGTACAAAGTCAGTTTGCGGTCTTCGAGGTGGAGGATAGAAGTCACCGAGCGATTTAGAAGTCCGCGGTCGTGGCTGATTGTAATGACAGTATGCGGATACTTCGCCAGATAGCTTTCAAGCCAAAGAGCGCCCTCCAAGTCGAGGTAGTTTGTCGGCTCGTCCAGAAGCAGAAGATCGGGGGCCGAAAATAACACCCCTGCCAGCGCGACGCGCATCCGCCATCCTCCGGAAAAGGCAGAGCAGGGCATAGCCTGTTCCGCTTGGGTGAAGCCCAAGCCCTTCAGGATCGTGCTGGCACGAGCTTCTGCAGACCACGCATCAATGTCCGTCAATCGCGTTTGGATGTCGGAAATGCGTTCGGCGTCTGTCGCTGTCTCAGCCTCCGCCAATAGCGAGGCGCGCTCGGTGTCTGCCTCCAACACCGTCTCCAAGAGAGAAGTCTCGGTTCCAGGGACCTCTTGCGCAACGCCTCCGATCCGAGCGCCTTTCGGAATGTGAATCGAACCGGATTCAAGCGAGAGTTCCTGGCGGATCAGACGAAACAGGGTCGTTTTTCCGGTGCCGTTTCGTCCGACAAAGCCAACCTTGTGGCCAGATGGAATTATGGCCGAGGCACCCTCGAACAAAGGGCGGCCTTCGATGGAAAACCTAATGTCGTCGACGCGAAGCATGGCGTCGCGCTTATCAGAGGTGTTGAAGCACGAAAAGAGGAAGAGATGTAAGGCTAGCCTGCATTGCTCTCGCGCTAGCTCTTCCCATACAGCGCGACCCATGGTAGGCGGGCCGCGAATTTCAACATCGAGGCTCGGTCAGAGCGTCGAACCCACCAAAGAGGCAAGGATATGGCGACCGAACGCACGCTTTCCATCATCAAACCAGATGCAACCAAGCGGAACCTGACAGGCAAGATCAACGCAAAATTTGAAGAAGCTGGTCTCCGCATCGTCGCGCAAAAGCGCATTCACCTGAGCAAGGCACAAGCGGGTGAGTTCTATAAAGTCCATGCGGAACGCCCATTCTACGGCGAGCTCTGCGAATTCATGGCGTCTGAACCGGTTGTTGTTCAGGTGCTGGAAGGTGAAGGCGCGATCGCCAAGAACCGCGAAGTTATGGGCGCAACAAACCCAGCGGATGCTGCGGCCGGCACGATCCGCGCTGAGTTTGCCGAAAGCGTTGGTGAGAACTCGGTCCACGGCTCTGACGCACCTGAGACTGCAGCAGAAGAGATCGCATACTTCTTTTCCGGTCTCGAACTCGTCGGCTAAACTCGATCGGGCTAGCTATCCAAAAGCCGCCTCAGAGTAGGCGGCTTTTTCTTATCTTACTCCGATTTTGTTCAATGCCTCTTCGAGCGACGGTGGCAGGCCACATTCCGCCCTTGTTCGGGTCTTAGCTTCGGCTTTGATTTTATCGAAGCGTTTCCGTAGCTGCGCTTTCTCTTTTCCTTGGCAATCATTCCAAGGTCTGCCCTGCAGTCCCATGGCCAATGCATAATATCCGATGAAGTGTGGTCGTGTGCCGTTCGCAATTAGCTGCGCGTACGCCGCATCAGCTCCAAGCTCTCTAAGTTCCTCTGCCGAATGGATGCCGGCTCGGGCGAAAGCTGCGTCTGAGGCGGGACCAAGGTTGCGAATGGAAGACACCGGTTCAGTCATTCGCTATGAATACGAACGTCTGCTCAGATAAGGAAGATTAGATCTGCGCCCAATCTGTGAAGGTATACTCTTTCTCTGCGTCGCTTTCCTTGGTCTTTGCCGGATCACGCGATTGCGGCTGTTCCTTTGGCTTTTCCCGTGGTGGTGACTTGGACGTATCGTCAAACATGTCCTGACCTCGTGTCTGGCCCCCGAGCGCCAGGCGCTGGAATACAGCAACCTGCTCAAACAGGCTGACGAAGTGTCATGTTTACACGATGCCGGAGGAGGGGCGTCATCAAGGTTATTTCAAGCCACGACCGTCTCATTTTTCGAAATGTGTCGTAAATGTGGCGAAAGATTGACGGCAGAAACCCGCCTTCGGAGGTTCTGAGCGGCGATGCAAGTGAGTTCTCCACAAGTCGAAACTCAGAAAGTGCTCGCCTTTGTCGCAAAAACTTCCTGAAAATCTGTGACCCGGCGTGATTCTAAAGCTTTAAAAGATAGGGATAATTTCTAAACTGAGTACAATTATGTCGTTTGACCGCCATCTGTTTAGCATTCTGGAACGGGAGAGTTTATCCACAGCTCGATTCGAATCGAATAGGCGGTTTTTTGCCAGTTGAAGATGCCCCAATTGAGACACTCAAGACGGCTTTCGGCCACAATTCAGCCCAGATTGACAAGAAATACACCCTAAGGTTGTTTTTTTCATCAATTCAAACGATGCGGAAAGTCCTAACAAAACCTTACTGTGTTTCTTAGGGCCGGGGGGACAAGTCGCCGGTTCAGTTCGTAAGCCGCGTCCCTGCGGCGATTGTTGAAAGCGTATGTAAGGAGAACTGATATGCGCAACTTTTTCAAAAACTTTCGGAAGTCCGAATCCGGTGCGACGCTTGTTGAATACGGCGTGGCTCTGCTCGTTGCGATTATTGTCGGAGGGACTGCGCTAAGCATTCTCGCTGATGAAACAGAGGCAAACATGAATACTGCCGAGACTGTTCTGCCCGTTAACAATTAACAGCCCTGCCCAGAAAGAAAACGGCAGGCTCGTAGCAGAGTTTCTTTAATTAAATCCGACGGATTGAAGTAGACCTTTGATTTTTGTCGGCAGCGTATCAAGGAGTAATGTAATGCGCGTTCTTGTTTCCAAATTCTTCATCAATGAAAGCGGTGCCACGCTTGTCGAGTATGGTGTAGCTCTTCTCGTTGCAATTATTGTTGGCGGCACAGCGCTTAGCCTTTTGGCTGACGATGTTGATGCAAGTATGGACCTGGCCTGTGATTCAATGCGTCCAGCCACCGCGACCGGTGTCACATGGTCAGAAGCCACAAACTGTAACTAATCGGCTTTTGTTCCGTATCGAGATCAGTTTCTCGGTACGGAACCACACATACAAGAGAAGGTTAATGGTGTTGTTATGAAAAAGTATGTCTCATCTTTTCTCGGTTCAGATTCCGGTGCCACATTGGTGGAATACGGCGTTGCGCTGTTGGTAGCTATCATAGTTGGCGGCACGGGCCTTTCCATTCTTGGAGCCGAAGCGGAGGCCAACATGGAGACCGCGCGGCAAGAAATGCCGATCAACAATTGATCCTAATCGAGTATCGCTCAATTCGATTCACAGAAACTCTTGAGGGTCACTTTATGTCAAAGTCTAGTCTTACAATCTTGAAGTCTGCTTTTTTGAGAAACGAAAGCGGCGCGACGTTGGTTGAGTACGGTGTCGCATTGCTGGTCGTCATTATCGTTGGAGCAGCCGCAATTAGCGGGTTGGCCGATGCGGTTGGAACCGAACTTAACGAAACGGCAAGCGCGTTCTGACTGCCAGAGTTCCGCCTTGACGCCGCGAACAAGCGGCAAACGATTTAGGAGTACATGAAATGCGTATCCGTTCTTTGATCATTACTATGGTAGGTGTCGCCGTTGCGGGTGCGTCGGTGTATGCCTCGAAAGAATTCCTTCAAGTCCAGCCGGCCACGGCGTCGATTGAAACCAACCCAGGCCTTATCAGCGTTGTGGTTGCCGGTCAGGACATTCCTTTCGGAACAACAATCGAAGGCCACAAACTGACGACGATCATGTGGCCAGCCGAA
>CAZMRS010000107.1:0-7278 GCA_964568435.1 uncultured Boseongicola sp.
CGAGTAAATCAAACTCACCGCCATTCCGTCTTCATCAACCACCGTGATCAAAACCGTGTCTTTGTGGACGCTTTCGTTCAGCGGTTTCGGGTCGGGCATGGCGCGTGCCGGGTCAATCAACGCAGCCAGAGATTTGGCCACCGACGGATCGAGCATATGGTCGAGTTTCATCATGTGGTCGGGGTCGGACAGGAACCGGTTTCGGGCGTCATACGCGAGTTTCGTCGCCTCAATCTCCAAATGCAGCCGCTCGGCCCCAAATGGATCCATCGATGCGACGTCGAACTGTTCCAGCATGTTGGCAAGCAGAATGGCGGTTGCGCCCTGGCCGTTGGGTGGATGTTCGATCAGATCGGTCCCGTGGTACGCCCCGGAGATCGGGTCGCTGTAAGTCGCCTCAGTCGACGCAAAGTCGTCCGCCGTGTGAGTGGCGCCGGCTTTTGACAGCGCTTCAATCATGTCGGCGGCGACTTCTCCCTCATAGAATCCGCTCCGACCCTCGCGTGCAATGCGGCGAAGGACTTCGGCCTGACCGGGAAGAGCGAAACTCTCACCCAGCCGATAAGGGCGGTCGCCGCGCAGATAGTGTTGTTTTCCGCTTGGAAGAAGGTTGTCTGCGATGGTGGCAATGTCGCTCGCCACCCGAGGGGCGATTGGGATACCGTTTTCAAAGTGGTGAATGGCCGGCGCAAGAATGCGATCAAGGCCAAGCCGTCCATGACTTTCTGACATCCGACAAAACGCATCGACCGCGCCTGGTGTCGTGATCGAAGCTGGATTGGCAGGTTCAATCTTCTCGACACCAGCTTGGCGTACGGCGTCCGCCGATAAATTTTTGGGTGCGCGACCAGAACCGTTCACGGCAACGATGTCTGATGTGCCGGCTGGTTTGATGAGTGCAAAGCAATCCCCGCCGAGACCGGTCATATGTGGTTCGCATCCCCCCAACAGCACCGCCCCAGCAATTGCGGCATCAACGGCATTTCCACCGGCTCTCAGGATGGACAGCGCTTCGGCTGCCGCCAGCGGATGGGATGTGGCGACCATTGCGTTGGACGCGTAGATCGCTGATCGGCCGGGTTGATGAAAATTGCGCATGACGTCCTGCCCTTTGTCTTCAGTGACGTTTTAGCGCCAAAGAAGAATATGACAATCAACGTTGTGATGAGGTTATTGAACCTCGACGCTGCGCACTGGGTGGGGTTGTGGTTATCGCAGCGCCGAGGGAAGCGTTTACGCTACCCTGTTCACATGACTCGCGGAGGCGGCTGCAATGCGGTGAAATTGTGGCGACACTGTGGCGAGCTGTCTCGCTGGCGTGATGCATCTAGGTTTTGCCGACGGCCATCCTGAAAATCAGAAAGTTTTCGCCGTTCTCACGGTCATAGACCATATCCTTGGCGAGTTCCCGGATCAGAAACCAACCAAATCCACCTTCAGGCAAATTGTTCCGGGGGTGAAGTTCCGTGGGATGCTGTCCCAGTGGGGTCTTCCCGTTCGGCATTGGACGACCGTTGTCGCGGATTTCGATAAGCAATCCCGCACGTCCGTGGCGCAAAACAAGCTTAATATCGCCGGGGTCGCCTTCGGGGTAGGCGTGCTCAACAACATTGTTCAGAGCTTCGGCCAGCACGATTTGAATCGAGCTCGTTTCTTCCTCACTCAAACTGAGGGGATGAAGCGTGTCCATTGCACTGCTTATTGCAAGCCTGACGTTGTCGAACGTAGCGCGAAAGGACGTTCGGGACAGCACACCCCCAGCAGCGGTGGCGGGCGGCGCGGCTTGGACATGGTTCATCGCGGCATCATGAGGCATTCGCGGTTTCCTGCGTTGCGTCGTCAAGCGTTTCGTAAATCTGAAATACCGAATCCATGCGCGTCATTTTGAATACTTTATCGACCGCCGGGTTTAGGCCGACGAGATCCAGCCGTCTTCCCCTGCCAAGTTGCTTCATACTGCCCACAATCGCCCCAAGCCCGCTTGAGTCGACAAATGTCACATTCGACAGATCAAGAATGACCCGCCCAGACGTTGAAGACGTAAGTTCTTGCGCCGTGGCCTTGAATTGGACCGCAACGGACGCATCGATGCGATCGTCATCAACTTTCAGCACCTGTGCCCCATTGTATTGCGACGATTTCAATTGCATTGAATAACCCCATCAAAACGCGTTCTTTGGCGTCTTAATGGCAAGGCGTTACCATTCGGTAATCAGAACCCGTACAATCGAAGGAAACTCGCATGGATCTAGCCGCACCCTCTCCTGTGATGGACTACGAGGAACTCGCCGGTCGCATTGCTGCTCTGATCGAGGGGGAAGACGATCCGGTCGCGCTCATGGCAACCATTGCCTGCGAAGTTCATCATTTTGATCCGCGATTTGATTGGACAGGTTTCTATCGCGTTGTTGCGCCTGATCTTCTGAAAATCGGCCCCTATCAAGGGGGACATGGGTGCCTGACTATCCCGTTCTCTAAGGGTGTGTGCGGTGCCGCGGCGCGGACAGGCGAAATTCAACTTGTGGACGATGTAGATGCTTTCCCGGGGCACATTGCCTGCGCTGCATCGACAAGATCCGAGCTCGTCCTTCCAGTCCGCAACAAATCCGGCGAGGTTATCGCGGTTTTTGATATCGACAGCGATCAACCTGCGGCCTTCACGCAAGACGATGCACAGGCTTTGCAACACATCCTGGATAAGGCTTTTGGCGTCTAGGTGAACTCGTTTCGAGGGAGTGAAGTGAGATTATGAAAGGGTCTTGTTTGTGCGGATCAGTCAGCTTCATCGTAAAAGGTGAGCCACGCTCTGTATCGGCGTGCCATTGCGGGCAATGCCGCAAGCAATCGGGGCATGTCTGGTCATCTGCACAGGTGGACGTTCCCGACCTCGATGCCACTGGAGAGGTCCGCTGGTTTGCATCATCCGGGAATGCAAAGCGCGGCTTCTGCCCAGTCTGCGGGTCGTTCCTGTTTTGGAAAGCCCACGACGAGGACGCAATTTCGTTTTCGATGGGCTCCATTGATGGGCCGACGGGCCTTACGCTCGAGAAGCATATCTACACGTCCGAAAAGGGCGACTATTACAACATCGCTGACGGTGTGCCTGAGCTTTGAGTGACATATACGCTCCCCCAGACGTGCCGCTTGATGTCGTGCATGTGGACCACGAGATTTTGGTGGTCGGCAAACCCGAAGGCTTGCTGTCGGTCCCGGGAAAAGGTGAACACTTGGCAGATTGCCTGCTGTCTCGGGTGCAGGCTGCATTTCCTGATGCGCTCTTGGTGCATCGGCTTGATCGCGACACGTCGGGGGTGATGGTTTTTGCCTTAACAGCCCACGCCCAACGTCACCTTGGGCTGCAGTTCGAGAAACGGCACATCAAAAAAACCTATGTTGCGCGCGTCTGGGGTGAGATGACCGAAAAAACGGCGACTGTTGATCTGCCGTTGGCAGTGGATTGGCCGAACCGCCCGCGCCAAATGGTCGATCACGAGAACGGTCGACCAGCGTTGACTGAGTGGCGCGCTCAGCGGTCCGGGAATGGCGAAACACGTTTGAGGCTGTTTCCAAAAACCGGGCGATCCCATCAGTTGCGGGTGCATTGCCTGGCGCTGGGTCACCCGATTTTGGGTGACCCGCTTTATGCGACGGGGGAAGCTCTACAGTATCCGCGCATGATGCTTCACAGCGAAAGTCTCCGCCTGCGCCACCCCGATGGCGGGGTCGGAATGACGTTCAAGGTCAAGACGCCCTTTTAGGCGGCGTCACGTTGTGAATTTGCGAGAAACTCGGCAATGGCCTGTGGCTCGTTCCGACCGATCTCATGCCCGCCTTCGTGCCACTCGACGCTCAAATCCACGTTTTGCGCCGTAAGATAGCTTGCAAGAGCTTCGGTTTGCGGTGCGGGGCAGATCGGGTCTCGTTGTCCAGCGGTTATCAGTACGCGCTTTCCGGCCAAACCAGGCTGTGCATCGGGTGACCATGGGATCAGGGGGTGCATCAAAACAGCGTCATCAACCAAATCGGGATACTTCAACTGGACGGCTGCCAGAATGTTGGCACCGTTGGAGTATCCAAGCCCAATGACGTGAGACGCTTCGAGGCTGTCCCTCGCGTCCCTTAGGAACGCCGCCATCGCCTCGGTTCGGGTGGCGAGATCGTCCATGTCATAAACACCTTCACCAGTGCGGCGAAAATATCGGTTCATGCCGTTCTCATTCACATCGCCCCGTGGGGAAATCACATGCGCGCCCGGCACGAGTTGCGAGGCGAAATCGTGGAACTGGCGCTCGTCACCGCCTGTCCCATGGAACGTGAAGAAGAGTGGCGCGCCGGGCGCGCCCTCTGTTGTTGCTGATACATATGACATAATCAGGCGTCCAATGGCTCGAGATGGCGTTCGAGCCTCTCGCGCAGATGCGCATGTTGGCTTGGCAACTTGAGTGCCTGACCAAGATGCGCGGTGTCTTCGTCTACATCAAAGCCGGGTTCATTCGTTGCGACCTCGAACAAGACCCCGCCCGGTGTCCGGAAGTAGATCGCCCAGAAGTAATCACGGTCAATGACCGGAGTAACCTGATAACCGGTGTCCATGAGCGCCTCGCGAACTTCCAGTTGACGTGCGCGGTTCTCGACCGCGAAGGCGATGTGATGAACGGAACCTGCCCCTTGTGCCGCGCGGTTTGCGGAAGGGAATGCCTCAATGTCGATGACATTGGCTTCGTTACCTCCGGGGACTGCAAAGCGCGTCACGCCGTCTGCTGAGTCGACTTCCTCATATCCCATGAACTTGAGCAGCTCTCCACTTGCCCCGGCATCGTGAAGACGCATGTCCGCAGAGTGGAACCCACGGATGGCCATGTCCTCGCTTACCCCGTTGCCGGTCCAAGGTGTCCGATCATCATCAGTTTCGACGAGCGCAAACGCGTCGCCATCAGGGCCGTCGAACAACAGCCGATTTTCCCCGAAGCGGGTGTCGGACTTCAAATTGGTGGCGCCAAAAGTGGTTAAACGATCCGCCCAGGCCTTCAGGGTGCCGCGTGGCACAGCGAAGGACGTCGTTCCAACTTCGCCCACACCGCGATGTCCGCGAGCTGCGTTTTGAAACGGAAAGTAAGTCATGACCGAACCGGGCGAGCCAACTTCGTCACCATAGTACAGGTGGTAGACGTCTGGCGCGTCGAAGTTCACGGTTTTCTTGACCCGACGCAGTCCGAGCGCATCGGTGAAGAAGGCATTGTTCTTAGAGGCTGAAGACGCCAACGATGTGACGTGGTGCAGGCCTTTGATCTGGTTTAGCATGGCAAAACTCCATTCGCTGTTTGCACCGAGATATAATGTTCGTGAATACGGAAAAAACCTGCATCAGAGCGCAGACTTTGATTATTATTGCACATGAGGTTGTGGAGTAAGTCGTGTGAAGCCCCCAAAAACTTTGGAAGACCTTAAGCAGCGCGCGCTGAAGGCCTCCGCGGCAGGGATACCCGCTCCGCTGAAGGATCCTGCACGCCGGGCTCTCATTGCGTGGCTCGAAACGGCTGCCCATCACGGGTTGCCTTTGAAAGAGTCCTTGCGCCGTTTACGCGATGGCGAAGCTGCGGAAACTGTTGGGCGGACGGCGCTTGACCCGCAACTGGCGGACCCAAACGGCGCGGCCGCGCGATCTGCCTGTTCTGTTGGATGCGCGTTTTGCTGCATTCTAAGCGGCAGCGATGGCGGAACGATCACCAAGCTCGAGGCAGAGAGATTACACGCGGCGCTGTCCAAGAGGGCCGGCGAACCGGATGGGCGTCACTGGCATCCCAATGGGTGCCCGTCACTGGACCCGGAAACACGTGTGTGTCGTGTGTACGACGAACGCCCGATGATCTGCCGGACTTACATCTCGTCTGAAGTGAGCGCCTGCGAGAGCATCGCAAACGGCGAAGCCGCCGAAGGCGCAGGGGTACTTGGAGCGCAAAGCCTCTACTTGTCGGTGCTACAACTGTCACGGTCGATGCTTAAGGGCATAACCCGCTTGCCGACGTACAACCTTTCGAAGGTCGCTGCGGGATCCGTGGATGGCCATTCATTGAGCGACACGTTGGAAAGCGCGCAGCACGCCCCGCGCGAGCTCGATCAAGAGATCGCGCGGCAGCGTGCCGTAATTCAACGATAGATCAGTCTGGCCAGCCGCCGACGGATTTGATTTCGCAGAATTCTTCGATGCCCCAGACACCACCTTCGCGACCGTTGCCCGACTGTCCCACGCCACCGAACGGAGCGCCCTGACCACGACCTTTGCCGTTCATCTGCACCATGCCGGAATGAAGCAACCGCGCGAACTTGCGCAGCTTCTCCGGGTCCGTCGACTGAACGTAGTTAGTCAGGCCGTACTCAGTGTCGTTGGCGATTTCGAGTACTTCGTCTTCGCTGTCGAACGGCATGATTGACAGAACAGGCCCGAAGATTTCTTCGCGCATGATAGTCATATCGGGGTTCACATCTGCAAACACCGTCGGGCGGGCGAAGTAGCCCCGGTTCAATCCATCCGGGCGACCCACGCCGCCTTCAACGAGCCGAGCACCTTCGTCGATCCCAGTTTGAATAAGAGCCTGTACCTTGTTGAACTGCGTTTCGTTCACAAGTGGCCCGATGTGGTCACCATTTTCTGCGGCCGGGCGCACGCGTGTGTTGCGGGCAACTTCGGCTGCTTCTTCTACGGCCTGAGCGTAGCGCGAACGCTCAACCAACATCCGCGTGGGTGCGTTGCAAGACTGACCGGTGTTCTCGAACACTTGTGCAGCCCCGCGCTGGACGGCTTTTTCGTCGGCATCTGCAAAGACGATGTTCGCGCCTTTTCCGCCAAGCTCCAGCGAGACACGCTTCAACGTGTCTGCCGCCGCTTTGGAGATCGCAATCCCTGCCCGCGTAGAGCCGGTGAACGAGATCATATCCACATCCGGATGGGTCGAGAGTTGTGTGCCCACGCCAGCGCCGTCTCCGTTGACCAGGTTGAAAACGCCGGCGGGTACGCCTGCGGCATCCAAGATTTCGGCAAAGAGAAGCGAAGACAGCGGCGCAACTTCAGACGGCTTCAACACCATTGTGCAGCCCGCCATCAATGCCGGAATGGTTTTGAGCGTGACCTGGTTCATCGGCCAGTTCCACGGTGTGATCATCCCGACCACACCAATAGGATCCTTGATGATGCGAGTCCCACGCTGGCCGTTCAGGCTGTGCTCCCATTCGAAGTTTTCAACGGCCTTCAGAAAACCACGAATGTGCCAGTCACCGGAG
>CAZMRS010000108.1:0-7273 GCA_964568435.1 uncultured Boseongicola sp.
GATGCCCGCGTTGAGGATGACGGCGTCGGCATAGCGGAAGCGGAATTGCCAATTGCATTGTCCCGCCACGCGACTTCAAAAATCGACGGTACAGACCTTCTGAACATCCATACGTTCGGTTTTCGTGGCGAAGCTCTGCCTTCACTTGGAGCTGTTGGAAGATTGGCAATCACATCCCGCGTGGCCGGTGCTGAGGCGTTTCAGATCGAAGTCTCAGGCGGTAAGATGTCGCCGATCCGGCCAACCGCGGGCCGCCCGGGAACGGTCGTGGAATTGCGCGACCTCTTCTACGCAACACCGGCACGTCTGAAGTTCATGCGCACCGACCGGGCAGAGATGCAGGCCGTGGTAGATGTCGTCAAACGTTTGGCCATGGCCGAACCCTACGTGCGCTTTGTCTTGACAGACGCCACGGACGCACCGCGGCAAGTTCTACGCACCGACGCAGAAACAGGAACGCCAGTCGAAGCACTCTCGCGACGCCTGCGCGCCATTCTCGGCAAAGACTTCGCCGACAACGCGCTGGCCATAGATGCCGAGCGTGAAGGCCTCCACATGACCGGGTTCGCAGCCTTGCCAACCTACTCACGAGGTTCAGCCGTCCAGCAATACCTGTTCGTCAACGGACGACCGGTTCGTGACAAGATGCTGATCGGTGCCCTGCGCGGTGCTTACATGGATTTCCTCAGTCGCGACCGGCATCCCGCGGCAGTGCTCTTCATCGACTGCGACCCCGAACGCGTCGACGTGAACGTTCATCCAGCCAAATCCGAAGTTCGGTTCCGTGATCCCAGCGCAGCGCGTGGATTGATCGTGTCTGGCTTGCGGCACGCGCTGGCAGAGGCAGGCCATAGGGCTTCAACCACAGTGGCGGATGAAACGCTTGGTGCCTTTCAGACCTCACCAGACAAACCCAGAGTTTATCAAATGGACCGCAGGCCGGTTCCAGCCGTCCAAACTTGGCGTGACCATGGGTTTAGCGATACGTTTAAATCCTTTGAACACGCCTCCGCGCGGACGGAAATTGTCGAAGAGGTCGCCGAGCAGGAAACACTCCCGCTTGGCGCAGCGCGTGCCCAAGTCCACGCGAATTACGTGATTGCGCAAACTGAAGATGGGATTGTCATCGTCGATCAGCACGCCGCTCACGAGCGGTTGGTCTATGAAAAGCTCAAAACGCAATTGGCCGAGAACGGCGTCGCAGCACAGGCGCTACTCGTGCCGGAAATCGTGGAACTGGGTACCGATGCAGCGCGGCTTCTTGAGATTTCGGACGACTTGGCAAAGCTCGGACTGGGGATCGAACCTTTCGGGAATGGGGCGATAGCTGTACGCGAAACGCCAGCGATACTGGGCCAGGTTGATGCGGAAGGGCTGCTGAAAGACATCCTCGATGAACTTCAGGACGTGGATGACAGCACCGCGCTGCAATCGCGCATCGACGCAATCTTGAGCCGCGTCGCATGCCACGGCTCGGTGCGATCCGGCCGACAAATGCGCGCGGAGGAGATGAACGCGCTCCTGCGCGAGATGGAGGCCACTCCTCATTCTGGCCAGTGCAACCATGGTCGCCCGACATACGTGGAATTGAAGCTCTCAGATATTGAAAAACTGTTTGGGCGGAGATGATACAGATCGGCGATCAGGTGATATCTCTCACGGATCCAGCAGTCCTGTTGGCTCTGATTGGTGGGCTCGTACTCATGGTCATCCTTGTCCTCCTATTCGTGATTGCACGTCGGGCAGGGCAGTCGAGCACGATGATCGGGCCTCTCGCCCAGAACCTCGACGTTTTGGGTCAGCGTGTGCAAAGCCTCTCGGACGGTCAGCACCAGCTTTCCGGCGGGCTCACCCATGTAAGCGAGGCACAAGCGGCCAGCCAGGCCAACATGCTCAAACTGATGGAGCAACGTCTGGCCGAGGTTTCGACCAAGATGAACGACAACTTGCAGGGGTCGGCAACGCGAACTGCCAGGTCTCTTGGTGAGCTGCAGCAACGCCTTGAAACCATTGATAAAGCCCAAGCCAATATCGAAAAACTGTCCGGCGACGTTCTGACCCTTCAGGACATTCTGTCGAACAAGCAAACGCGCGGCGCATTCGGTGAAATCCAGCTGAATGACATCGTATCAAAAGCCTTGCCGAGCGACAGCTATTCGCTTCAGGCGACGCTTTCGAATGGAAAGCGTGCGGACTGTCTGATCCACCTTCCCAACCCGCCGGGACCTATAGTGATCGATTCCAAGTTCCCGCTGGAAGCTTACGAGACGCTCAGAAACGCAGAGACCGACCGCGATGCCACGGAAGCCGGTCGCGCCCTTCGCACTGCGGTGCGTGCGCACATCAAGGCAATCGCCGAGCGCTACATCATCGAAGGTGAGACCGCCGATGGCGCATTGATGTTCCTGCCGTCAGAAGCCGTCTATGCTGAACTTCACGCAAATTTCTCGGACGTTGTACGCGAGGGGTTCAATGCGCGAGTCTGGATCGTATCACCGACAACCTGCATGGCCACCCTCAACACAATGCGCGCCATTCTGAAAGACGCGCGCATGCGCGAACAGGCTGGGTCCATTCGCAAGGCGCTCCGACTGCTGCATCGCGATGTCGAGCTTGTGGTGGAACGTGTGCAAAAGCTGGACACGCATTTCAATCAGGCGCGAGCAGATCTTGAAGGCATCGGTACGGCTGCTGAAAGGGCCGGGAAACGGGCCTCAAAGCTCGACAATTTCGATTTCGAAGAACTCGCACCGGACTCCTCAGCAGACGTGGTGCGGCTGGCGCGCGAGGATTGACCCGTCGGCGGCTCCTCGTCGGTACAATTTAGACGCAATCTCCGCCATATTTCCCTCAAATTGTTCGGATACCCCGTCACGGCGACGGTTATTTTGCCGTACAGAGATATTGAGGTCGGTGTGGGACTTAGACACCTTGTCAACGGGTTAGCAGTGCTTGCACTCGCAGGCTGTGGCGGTGCGATTTACGAGTCGCGTCCAACAGAACTTGGCCTGTATTTTGGCTCCACCGATGACCCTGACGCACCCGCGCCCGTACTTGCGTCCAACGCCCTGGTCTATGCCGACGACACGGTAGACGTGTCGGATGTTGAGGCCGAGACGATGCAAGTCAAACTCGTTCGATACGTTCGGGATCCCGATACCGATGCTTTGAGTTTAGAAATTTCGGATGAAACCGCCACTTTGGCCGTTGGCTTTACCAACCGGACTGACCAAGACATGACGCTGACGTTGGACGGTGAAACCCTTGTGTTTTCGGATCTTCGCGCCACGCACAGCAGTGGCCAGATTTACCGGAGCTACCTCAACCGAGCGTTGGTGCATTCGGGCACTGCAGGCATCTACAGCCAGGAGGCTTTCAATCCTGTCTTGTTAGGTGACACAGAAGAAATGGAAGGCTTCTTCGCATTTGGCTATCAAACCGATCCCTCAGAGATTGCCGCGCTCTCTGGCTCGGTCGATTACACTGGCTCCTACTACGGTTATGGCCAGCTTACCGACATGGACGGGAATATTTTGGACAACGAGCTCCGAACGAATGGAGGCATCTTGCTGGAAGTCAACTTCAACGACAGCCAAATCTCAGGCTATATGACCGGAGCGTTTTTCAAAGCCGCTGGCGACGAGGCGTACAGCATGTTCTTCCTGGACGCAGACATTCTTGGGAACGGTTTCGTAGCCAGCCCTGACACTCTTTGCGCTGCCGGAGCGAGTTGTGTCTCTGCCTCAAGTTTGGCCGGGGTTTTCTACGGTGAGAATAGCGCCGAGATCAGTGGTGTCATCGGTTTCGACGAGACCGTCGATCCGCCAGGTGCCGACGAGGCGACACGCTTTGTCGGAACAGCAGGGTTCTCGTCGGCCAACTAGGGCTCAGCGCTCCCGCCGCTGACGGCGACTTTCACGAAATACCGCCCAACGCAGCGACAGACTGTCTTTTCGCTCCGCCAGTTGCTTCACCGTCAGGCGTCGTCTCCGAACGACCGCTCGTGCAACGCGGAAATCCAGCTTTCGTTTTCGCTCGTGATACCCCTCGGGCAACCGTCGCCGAACCATCCGCCATAGCCAGCCAAGTTGGAAAAAAGCGAAGGCCTTGAACGCCATCTTTTGTACGGTGGCCAAGGTCATCTTCCCAAGTGACGTGAATGCCGCTACCAGCCAAAACGGGAGCTTAACAGAGAAAAGGATGAGCCAAAGACCCAAGGACGAAACAGACAGACCCAACATGGCAAACACAACGATGAGAGTGGCCACGACTTTCTCGTGGGTCGCCAAGCCGTCGTACCAACCCATAAGCGACGCATACTGGCGACTAAGAGCCTCCCGATAGCGCCCGATCCATGCATCGAATTTGCGCAGCATCACCTTCCCAATCAAAAGCGGCAGCGCAGTGGTCATCATCCATTTTTTGATAAGCTCAACGCGGAAAAAGGCGGATGTCTCGGTCTTTAACCAGGACAAAACGGCTGGAAGTTCGACAGACACAAGCTTCTTGGCCAGCACCTTGAGCTGCACAAGGATCAAGCCAAGCGCGACCAGCACATCCTGACCGAAGTACAGCGTGAGCCCGACTGACACCGAACCGACAACAATGAGAATAGCAAGCGCACGCCAAAACATGGCTCACCATTGCCGTTCATTCGGGCGCAAGAAAGGCAACACGCAACCTTTGCCGAGACCCTGTGATCTCAATGCGATAAAGTCAGCTCAACGCGGCCTGTAAGTTCTCGTCGATTTTTTCAAGGAAGCCTGTGGTTGTGAGCCACCGCTGATTCGGGCCGACAAGAAGCGCGAGGTCTTTCGTCATGTAACCGCTCTCGACGGTTTCAACAATCACACGCTCAAGCGTCTCCGCGAAATTCATAAGCAGCGCATTGTCATCAAGCTTGGCGCGGTGCTTCAATCCGCCCGTCCAGGCATAGATCGACGCAATAGAGTTGGTCGAAGTCGCTTCGCCTTTCTGGTGCTGGCGATAGTGTCTCGTCACCGTGCCGTGCGCGGCCTCAGATTCCACGATCTTTCCATCAGGCGTCATAAGGATCGACGTCATCAATCCAAGGCTGCCAAACCCTTGAGCGACCGTGTCAGACTGCACGTCTCCGTCGTAGTTCTTACACGCCCAAACGAACCCGCCGGACCACTTCATAGCAGAGGCCACCATGTCGTCGATGAGGCGGTGTTCGTAGTAGATACCTGCTTCCTTGAATTGGTCTGCGAACTCTTCATCGAACACTTTCTGGAACAGGATCATAAACTGACCGTCGTACTGTTTCAGAATGGTGTTTTTGGTCGACAGGTAGACCGGCCAGCCAAGCGAAAGCCCGTAGTTGAACGTCGCCCGCGCGAAGTCGATGATCGATTGATCGAGGTTGTACATGCCCATGTACACGCCGGAAGACGGTGCCTGATACACTTCGTGCTCGATGACTTCGCCGTCCTCACCAACGAATTTCATCGACAGCGTGCCAGGTCCAGGGAACTTCATGTCCGTGGCTTTGTACTGGTCGCCAAAGGCATGACGGCCGATGACAATTGGCTGCGTCCAACCCGGCACAAGACGGGGCACGTTTTTGCAGATGATTGGCGCGCGGAAGACGACGCCGCCCAGAATGTTGCGGATGGTTCCGTTCGGACTGCGCCACATCTTCTTCAGGCCGAATTCTTCAACACGGCCTTCATCAGCAGTAATCGTGGCGCATTTCACCCCGACCCCGACCTCTTTGATCTTTTCCGCAGCATCGATGGTGATCTGGTCTTCGGTGCGGTCGCGTTCTTCGATGCTCAGGTCATAGTAGAGCAGGTCAATATCGAGGTACGGTAGGATAAGCTTCTGTTTAATAAAGTCCCACATAATGCGGGTCATCTCGTCGCCATCCAATTCTACGACGGGGTTTTCGACCTTGATCTTCGACATGCTGAATTACTCCTGTGCACCGCACGACGGTTTAGGGGGTCATTAACCAAAAAACGTCGGCTTGCATAGACGGTATACCGTCGCATACAAAATTTTTTGTCCGCAAATAGAAGAAGGCCCGAGCGATGTGCCAGGGCCTTCATCGAATTCAATATCGAAGCTTTAGCGCGTGGTCTCGGTCAAGCGCCGCTCAACGTACTCGGTGACGTTTCCGATCATGTGCTCCATATGCGGATCTTCAAAGAAATGGCCCGCGCCTTCGATTTCCTGATGGGTGATCGTAATGCCTTTTTGCTCATGGAGCTTTTCGACCAGCGTGTGTGTATCGCGCGGCGGAGCCACTCTGTCAGCCGTTCCGTTGATGATAAGGCCGGAAGACGGGCAGGGCGCAAGAAACGAAAAGTCGTACATATTCGCTGGTGGTGATACCGAAATGAACCCGGTGATCTCAGGGCGACGCATCAACAGCTGCATGCCAATCCACGCCCCAAACGAGAACCCAGCGACCCAGCAGTGCTTGGCGTTTTGGTTCATGGACTGCAGGTAGTCGAGCGCGGAGGCCGCATCACTCAACTCACCAACGCCCTGATCGTACTCACCCTGGCTGCGTCCCACGCCGCGGAAGTTAAACCGCAACACCGTGAAACCCATGTTGTGAAACGCGTAGTGCAGGTTGTACACCACGCGATTGTTCATCGTGCCGCCGAACTGTGGGTGCGGATGCAGGATAATCGCGATGGGGGAATCTTTGACTTTTTGTGGATGGTAGCGGCCTTCAAGGCGACCTTCCGGTCCGGGAAAGATGACTTCGGGCATGTGTCCCCATTTTGTTTTGTCCCCGCATGTGACCCAATTCTTGACTGAATTGGTCGGGGTCTTTAGAAGCATTCTAAATCGGAGACAGACGGTCCCGACCGATCTCGGCTGACGTAAGCAATAAGGCCGGAAAGGTCAATGAGTTAAGGGAACAAGGCAATGAAACTGAGCACCAAAGGACGCTATGCAATGGTCGCTCTGACAGATCTGGCCACCGTTTCGGAAGGTACCCTTCTTTCGCTGGCCGAGATTTCCAAACGTCAGGACATTTCGCTGCCCTATCTCGAACAGCTTTTTGTAAAGCTGCGCCGCGCTGGTCTTGTGGAAAGCGTTCGCGGGCCAGGGGGCGGGTACAAGCTCGCCAAACAGCCTTCGGAAATCCGAGTGAGCGAAATTCTTGGCGCGGTTGATGAAACTGTATCGGCTCTGCACACGGGGGCAGGGGCATCGGGTGCTGTCTCTGGAAGCCGTGCGCAGTCGCTGACAAACCGCCTTTGGGAAGGATTGTCGGCTCAGGTCTATGTTTTCC
>CAZMRS010000109.1:0-7253 GCA_964568435.1 uncultured Boseongicola sp.
AGGCTCGCGCTTGTAGCCTTGGCTGATGGGACAGGCGTGGCGTACGGCACAACCAGAGGATATGCATTCAGCGCCCTCCGGTGTGCTCAGGAAGGAGTGGCAGGCGGGGACGTCGTAGCCTTCGGACGTCAAAGCGGAGGTGGGGCAAGCCGCGAGGCAGGGTTTATCGATGCATGTGCTGCACGGGTTTGTTTGCGGGGGCGGAAGGTCGAGACGTTCGTCCAGTATCAGCGCACCCCGAAACGACACCCAGAGGCCGGCGGTGTCATGCACCAGTAGGTGGACGGGAGAGGACCAGGCACGCCCTGTTCTGAGGGCCCAGGATAGGAATGGCTCTGCGGGTTTGGAAAACGGAAATCTCGGCTCTGCATCCAATGTGATTGCGATCTCTGTGATGACGCGTTTCGACCAACGATCGATCGGATCGGGGGAGTTGTCTTTCCATTCCTTTGTGGAGTGAAAGTGTGCCCAAAATCCCGGCTCTTTGGGACCAAGCAGAACGATCGTCTTTCCTGGGCCGGGTCCGTCATCGTTGTTGGTATGGAACGCACCAAAAACGTCGAGGTGATGGAGAGCCGCAAGAGCCGAGATCGCGTCGAGCGTCATCTCTCGGGACGGATAAGGCTGCCCGCGCCGTGGTCGGTGAACAGCTCGAGCAAGCATGCATTAGGTGCACGGCCGTCGAGGATAACAACCGCGCGAACACCACCGTTGATCGCGTCCAGCGCCGTTTCTGTCTTTGGGATCATGCCTCCGGCGATGGTCCCGTTTTTGGTCAACGCCGCGATCTGCTCGGGCGTGATTTCGGTGATGACTTGCCCATCGTTGTCCTTGACGCCTTCAACGTCGGTCAAGAGCAGGAGGCGGTCTGCAGACAAGCTTGCCGCTATGGCACCCGCAGCGGTGTCGCCGTTCACGTTAAAGGTTTCGCCATTTCTGCCCGCGCCAAGCGGTGCAATGACCGGGATAATTTCGGCATCCGCGAGGGTGCGCAGAATTGTCGGGTCCATTTCGGCTGGCGTGCCAACGAACCCAAGGTCAGGGTTTGTTTGGTCGCAGATCATCAGATTGGAGTCTTTGCCGGAAAGACCAACCGCACGACCACCTTGAGTGTTGATGGCTTGAACGATGCGTTTGTTGACGCTGCCTGAGAGCACGGCTTCGACAACTTCCACAGTCGCGGCATCAGTGACACGTTTTCCGTTCACGAACTCGGATTTGATGTCGAGCCGCTTCAGCATGTCGTTAATCATCGGGCCGCCGCCGTGGACCACGACGGGATTCACGCCAACCTGGCGCATAAGCACGATGTCACGGGCGAACCCTTCCATCGCCGCGTCATCGACCATCGCGTGACCGCCGAACTTAATCACAACAGTCGCGCCTTCATAGCGCTGAAGATAGGGTAGGGCCTGGCTTAGTGTGCGGGCGGTGGCGATCCAGTCGCGGTTCATGTTTTGCGGTCTCATAGCTGTCCTCTGGCCCCTGTGGTTAGAGGTTTCGGTCGCCGTGCTCAAGTGAGCGTCGCAATGATCCCGCGGAGGGTGTCGATGCCGTCACCTTTTTCCGAAGATGTGAGGACAATCTCCGGGAATGCCGCCGGGTGTTTGGCGAGCGCTGTGCGAACCTGATTCAGGACGCGTTCACGGTCTTTGGCCTTCACTTTGTCAGCCTTGGTGAGAACGACCTGGAAGGTGACAGCCGTTGTGTCGAGAAGTGTGAGAATTTCTTCGTCAACAGCTTTCACGCCGTGTCGTGCATCTATCAAAACAAACGCACGGCGGAGGTTCTGACGACCGGCCAGATAGTTCTTCAGAAGGCGCTGCCACTTCTCGACGACTTTGACGGGCGCGTTGGCAAAGCCATAACCGGGCAGGTCGACCAAGTAACGATCATCGCCAAGGGTAAAGAAGTTGATCTCTTGCGTACGTCCGGGTGTGTTCGAGGCGCGAGCCAGTCCTTTCCGGTTGGTCAGGGCGTTGATCAGGCTGGATTTGCCGACGTTTGAACGGCCAGCAAAGCAAACCTCAGTGCGATCAGCAGCGGGCAGCCCGTCCATCGCAACAACGCCTTTGAGGAAGTTTGTTTCGCCTGCGAAGAGTTTGCGCCCGATCTCGAGTGTGCTCGCGTCACACTCGGCCAGCGGGAAAGGGAGTTGCATCAGAGCACCTGCACTTCATCGCCTAACGCGACGCGACCGCCTTGAGTGACCTCGGCATACACCCCAAATTCTTGGTGCCCAAGATCGTTGAGCGTCTCAAGTACATCTGCGTCGCGCTTGCCGGTTTCCGGGTTGGCCATCGTCGCTTTGCAACGCGTGATCTGTTCTTTGACGTCGAGCACGACCTCACCAATTTGAAGACGTTTCCCAACCCAGTTCATTTCTTCCCACGGGTCGGTGCCGTCGAGCCAAAGATTTCCACGGAACCGATGCGGTGAAAGCTTCATGCCGACGCGATGAGAAAGAGCTTTGAGTGACGCCGTGGTGGCGATCGAGATCCAGGGGTCAGGCACGTCGGTCAGATGCGCTGATGCGGCCTTGTAGAGACCCGTGGGCGCCGGAAGATCAATTGGCCACAGGGTATGGAGCCATTCGAGCAGTGCCGGTTCATCGCCAGGCTGGGAAAGGTTGACGGTAATTTCACCTTCTTTGGGATGGGTTAGCGTCAAGTCTTTGGTCGTTGTGTTCAACTTTGCTTCGACCGCCATCAGGCTGGGCGCTGCCACGCCGCGCAGAAAGTTGACCTTCTTTCCCCAGTCGCCATCCAACTTGGAACGCTCGTGCGCGACGGCCCATTTGCGATCAAACGGCAACCATTTTCCGGCTTCGAGAATAACCTCCTCGAGCGCTTCTCTCCCGATGGATTTGAGAGGATGGCGCAGAATGGTCGCGACGCTGCCGGTCATTTTTTCGACTTCGGCTTGGTCTTGTTCGTTGGCGCGGCGTCTTTGTTGTCGGCGGCTTTTTCGGCTTTGGCGCTTGGTTTCGCCCCCGATCTGATATTTCCCCAGATGTCAGGTTTGTAGCCGTGCCCGCGCATGATTGTGTACTGCTGGATGAATGTGATGGTGTTGTTCGCAATCCAGTAGACCACCAAGCCGCTGGCGAAGCTGCCGAGCATAAACATGAAGACCCAAGGCATCCATGCGAAGATCATTGCCTGTGTTGGATCGGTTGGGGCCGGGTTCAACTTCTGCTGAAGGTACATGGAGATACCAAGGAGCAGGGGCAAAATTCCGATAAAGATCAGCGCGAGGATACTGCCGGGAGCCGGGGCCGCGTAGGGCAACAGACCGAAGACGTTGAAGATCGACGTCGGGTCAGGCGCGCTGAGGTCCTGGAATGGGCCAAAGAAGGGCGCGTGGCGCAGTTCGATGGTGACGAAGATCACCTTGTAAAGCGAGAAAAAGATCGGGATTTGCAAGAGGATGGGCAAACAACCGGACGCGGGGTTGACCTTTTCCTTCTTGTAAAGGGACATCATCTCGGTCTGGAGCTTCTGACGGTCGTCGCCAGCACGCTCCTTGATCTTCTCCATCTCTGGCTGGAGCTCTTTCATTTTGGCCATCGAAACATAGGATTTACGTGCCAGCGGGAAGAGCAGGGCCTTGATTAGCAAGGTGAGCGCGATGATGGCGAGGCCCATGTTGCCAATGAGCAGATTTAGCTCGTGCAGGACGAAGAAGATGGGCTTGGTGAGGAATGCAAAAAGTCCCCAGTCGATGGATTCGACAAATCCATCGATACCGTTCTGATCCGAGAATCCGAAGAAGTATGCTGCAGATGCACCGACTCCAACAACATTACGGCCAGCCTCGTAGTCACGTATGGTGTCCCATTCTTTGGCCCCTGCAAACACGCGCGTGGTCATTTGCTGAGTGCTTCCTGCAGGAACGCTGAGCGTCGGATAGACGGTAAGGGCCTGGTAGACATCCGAGCCAGGGACGTACTGCACGCGAGACGTATGTGGTGTGTTTTCGGTAGGGACCAGCGCCGTCATCCAGTAATGATCGGTAAAGCCAACGTAGCCACTTTCGAGGATCTGCGCTTCTGACGTTTCGCCGGGGATATCGTCGTAGTCAATTTCAGCCAGAACACCATCGACCATCTGGATGGCACCCTCGTGGAGGATGAAGAAGCCCATTAGGTCTTGCGGTTCACCGTGCCGTGCGACGATCCCGTAAGGTGCCACTCGCGCCTCGTTCGATGTCGGGTTCTCCACGCTTTGGTCGATCGTGAACATGAACTTTTCATCGACCGTGACAGTGCGGCGGAAAATAAGGCCAGCTGGGCTGTCCCAGCGCAATACAATCGGTGTTGTCGGTGTAAGGCTCTCGCCGCTTTCGACTGACCAGATTGTGTCGGGGCCGGGAACATCGTCAGCGTTCAGCCCACCGCCTGGTGCCCAGCCGAACACCGTATAATAGGGCTGTTCAGCGCCAATGGGAGCGAGAAGCTCGACGTTCTCAGCGCCGTTCAATTCTTCCTCGTAGTCTGTGAGGAAAAGCGTATCGATACGGCCACCAGCCAGAGAGATAGAGCCAGTCAGGCTGTCGGTCGCAATGTCGAGGCGCGGTGCGTCCGAAGATGATGTCTCTGGTGCTGACGAGTTGGCGGGCGCTTCTTCCGTTGCCTGCGGAGTGCTTACATCGGCATCTGGAAGCGCGACAACGCCATCTTGCGCAACAGGCTGCTCAACAGGCTCGGGCGGAGGGAACAAAATAAACCAAATGAAGAGTACGGCTGTACTCAATACCATTGCCAACAGAAGGTTTCTGTTCTGTTCGTCCATTGCGCGCCACCTGGTGGTTTCTCGGATTGCAGGAGGTTCAACCGTTCATAGGCCAAAAGGTCAAGCGGTTTCGCTGTGTCGGGGTGCTGCAAATGGTCGTTCGCGGACGAAAAGCGGTCCTGAATCGTGGGCGGTTCACTTTTTGGCTTTTTCAGAGGCTATTTCGCCGTCTGTGTGGGCAGCACCTGGCGTGTTGCAAGGTTCATCTGATAGTCGGTAATCCAGGTCAGACTATCGCCGCGAGGCATTGGTCGTGCGAGGCCGAAACCTTGAATATGGTCACAACCCAACTGGGCAAGCATCGCGTGTTCATTCGGGGTTTCGACCCCTTCGGCCAGCGTCTCTATGCCAAGTCTTTCAGACATTGCCAAAAGAGCCGAAACGAGAACGCGCTGGTCTTGATCGGTGTCGATGCGTGAGATCAGACGCCGGTCAATTTTCAATCTGGAAACCGCAAAAGTCCGGATGTTCAAGATGCTCGTGTAGCCCGTTCCAAAGTCATCGAGGTCAATCCGACACCCCATCTTTGAGATGGCGCGCAAGTTCTTCGCAATCGTATCGTCCTGATTTTCGGCAATGACATTTTCCAAGACTTCGATGGTCAGTCGGTCGGACGTCAACTCATAGCGGTCGAGCTCCCAACGCAAGTATTCTGGCAAGCGCGGATTGCGGAGTTCGTCGGCCGAATAATTCACCGATACCGATGGAATTGAGAATCCTGCCCGATCCCATGTGCGCAGCGTACTTAGTGCATGGGTGAGAACCACTTCGGCAAGTCGTTGGGAAAGCCCGAGCCTGTCAACGAGATGTAGGAATGTCGCCGGCGAGATTAAGCCGCGAGTCGGGTGTTCCCACCTGGCCAGCGCCTCAAACCCTGTGATCTCGCCACTGTGGGTTGAGATCTGCGGTTGATACCACGCGATGATTTGACCGTTTTCGAGTGCTGGAGCAATTTGGCCGACGAGGTCTGTGTCACTGTTTGGGATTCGACCATAGGTGGATTTGTGAATTCTGACTGACCCTGGACCGTCGTGGCGAGCCTCGCGATTTGTGCTTTCCGCGGCGCGTATCAGACCGTGGGGTGTTGGGTTATCCAAGTGGATGGCGCGAGCGATGCCAATTGAGATGCTGCAGTAGACGCGAATAGATCCATTTTCGAAAGGATCGTCGAGACACCCCTGAATTCGCCGCGACAGATGCAGGAGGTTCTCACTTTCTGGCGGCTTGAGACCCGTGATACACACCAGAAAGTCTGATTTAATTCCGCGCGAAACGAGGTCTTCCCGTCTGACGAATTTCGATAACCTCTCATGGAGCTCCAGCAAGATGGCTTCGTCCATCGGTTTGCCAACGCGCTCTTCCAAAAGCTCGAGGTTGTCGACAGAAATGGCCAGCACTGCGAGTTGCCGTATGTTTTCATCGCCACTGATAAGCGGTTCCTCCAGAAACGTTTCTGCGGTGTCAGAGGATGTGATGGGTGAGCGGTGGTCGGCGCTCCCGGTACGGCGATCCACAAGAATGGACATCAGGACGATGAAAGCCGGCAGGACGCCCGCCAGTATTGTCATTGTCGTGCCGCCAGCGGTCCAATATGTCGCCGCCAGCGCGAGAGGCATCAAAATAACCGGCCGAAATCCTGCCAAAATCCACGTGAGCGCTTTGCGAGTAGCAAACTGGATTGTCTTTAGGTTGGTCACTGGTCCGGAGTTCCGATTCCCTTTGGAGTTTTCCTCAGGTACCAGTTGGCGCTCTACAACAGGTTAACGCCTACCTATTGCGGCTTTTTCCCAAGTTCGAGACCTGCAAAGTCGAACAGCTTCGGGTCAAGCAGATGCGATGGTCGCGCATTCATCAATGCGCGGAACATGACCTGTCTGCGACCAGGAGAGTTGCTTTCCCATCCATCAAGAATTGCCTTGACCTGTTGCCGCTGCAGCCCGTCCTGGCTGCCACAAAGGTCGCAGGGAATAATTGGGTACTGCATTGCCTTGGCGAACTTCTCGCAATCTTCTTCCGCCACATGGGCCAAAGGTCGATAGAGAAAGAGGGCACCTTCTTCGTTCACCAGTTTTGGAGGCATAGTCGCGAGCCGCCCACCATGGAACAAGTTCATAAAAAAGGTTTCGAGAATGTCGTCGCGGTGGTGCCCCAGAACGACGGCAGAGCAGCCTTCCTCACGAGCGATGCGGTATAGGTGACCGCGTCTCAATCGCGAACACAGTGCGCAAAATGTGCGTCCCTGCGGGATCTTATCAACCACGACGGAATAGGTGTTTTGGTATTCAATCCGGTGAGGCACTCCCATTCTTTCGAGGAACTCCGGGAGCACCGTCGCAGGGAACCCCGGTTGGCCCTGATCGAGATTGCAAGCGAGAATGTCTACAGGAAGCAACCCGCGCCACTTCAGCTCATGGAGTGCAGCCAAGAGCGTGTAGCTGTCTTTACCACCAGACAGACAAA
>CAZMRS010000110.1:0-7225 GCA_964568435.1 uncultured Boseongicola sp.
CAGACAGCGCGGAGTTGGTCTTCGTCTGCCACGATGCCCGCCAGATCACCGAACAATCGCTCCAAGAATTCTTGCGCTGAAATCGGTTTACCCTCGGGGCTCCAGTATGTCGTGGATGCGATGTATTTAATCCTACGCACACTGCCGTCTGAAAGCTTCACAACGATTTTTTCCTGAGGAGGCTCAGGGCCTTCACCGCCGCCAGGCGGTTCTTCCGGGCCTGGTTCCGGTCCGGTAGGTGGCGTGCGCGGCCCCTTGGGTTCCTCGGGTTCAAGCGGCTCACCGTCCCATTCGGGATCGTTGAAATTCTCGTGCGCCCTCACAAAATCCCAGATCGTGAAGAAGTCTTTGCCTTCATAGGTGCGCGTCCCGCGCCCGATGATCTGCTTGAATTCGATCATCGAACGTATCGGTCGCATCAAGACGATATGGCGGATATTCCGTGCATCAACGCCCGTCGAGAGCTTCTGAGAAGTCGTCAGGATCGTCGGGATCGTCTTGTCGTTGTCCTGAAAGTCGCGAAGGTGCTGCTCCCCGACTGCGCCATCATCAGCGGTCACGCGGTGACAATAGTTCGGGTTGGTGCTGTCCTTCACTTGATTGATCAGATCGCGCACCAGCGCGGCGTGGTCTTGCGTGGCGCAGAACACAAGCGTCTTTTGCCGCTGGTCAAGCTGGCCCATGAATTCTTTTACACGGCTCAGCTCGCGCTCGGGGATGATGATGCGCGTGTTGAAGTCCCCTTCGGCGAAGGTGTCGCCCGCCTCAATGTCCCCAATGACCAATTCATCAGTGCCGTCATAGACGTATTCATCGATGGTGCTGGCCATCTGGCGCACCTTGAACGGTGTGAGGAAGCCGTCTTCGATCCCGTCGCGCAGCGCGTAGGTATAAACGGGCTCGCCGAAATACGCGTAGGTGTCGGCGTTGTGTTTACGCTTGGGCGTGGCGGTAAGGCCAAGCTGGGCGGCTGGCTCGAAATACTCCAGCAACCGCCGCCACTCGCTCTCGTCTTTTGCGCCGCCTCGGTGACATTCATCAATTACGATGAAGTCGAAGAAGTCGGGCGGGTACTGGGTGTAAACAGGCTCGCCTTCGCCCGTCATGAAGGTCTGGAAGATCGTGAAGAACAGGCTGGCGTTCTTCGGCGGCTTGCCACGGTTCTTGCGGATCGTGTCAGGGTCGATCCTTGTCACCGAATCATTTGGGAAAGCAGAAAAGGCGTTGTAGGCCTGATCGGCGAGGATGTTGCGGTCGGCAAGGAAAAGGATGCGTGGGCGGCGTTTGGGCTCGCCCGAGAGGTTCCACTTGGCCTGGAACAGCTTCCACGCGACCTGGAAGGCGATTGAAGTTTTGCCCGTGCCTGTTGCTAGTGTGAGCAGGATGCGACGGTCACCTTTGGCGACGGCCTCTAGTGCAGCATTCACCGCGTTGTGTTGGTAGTAGCGCAGTTCCCATTTGCCGCCGTCTGTCTCAAAGTCCACGGCACCAAAGCGCTCTCGCCAGTCGTTGTGATCGGCGAAGGTGCGATCCCAAAGCTCGTCAGGTGTTGGGAAGGGCAAGTCCATTTCGCCCTCGGCCCCATTGGCCATGTCGATCTGATACCAGTTCAAGCCGTTGGAAGCGTAGGCATAGCGAGAGCCAAGACGGGTCGCGTAGTCCTTGGCCTGACCAACGCCGTTGCGGTGGCTCACGCCCGCGCGCTTGGCTTCCAGAACAGCGAGCTTCTGGCCCTTGTGGATCAGCACGTAATCGGCAGAGAGGCCCTTGCCGCGCGTACCGCCTGATTGGATACGTCCAGGGCAGATGACCTCACGACGTACCTTGGAGCCATTCTGTCCCCAGCCCGCCGCCGCAAGGACGGGGTCTATGCGCTCGGCTCGGGTATCGGCTTCGGTTTCGTCGTGAATGCTCATCTTATCTACTCGTTACGTCATGTTAATTCGCCCGCGAAGGCTTTCTGCAAAAGGGATTGGCGGAGGTCGTCAGTATCCTGCAATTTTCGGGAGTAAGAATCCGCAAGCTCGTTCGAACCACTTTTCACAATAGACAAGCGCTCAACGATCTTAGCCTGTGTTTCAATATCGGGTAGCGGGAAGGTAAAATCCCTGATCTGCGTCGGGCTGATATGTGGAACTCCCGTACCAGTTTGAATAGAGAGCACGTACCGTTCAAAAGACTTACTGCCAATCAGCATCGCTAGAAAATGCGTATCAAGCGAGGGTAAACAACGGAGTCTTGCAACTCGTTGCACCAACAGGCTGGGGACGTCCTCATCGGATAGTACAGCATATTTGATACCTGCCTTGATCCACGTGCGGTCCATCGCGATCAATACGTCATCAGCCCTAAGCTGGAATTTCTCATAGGCCCCACAGTCTTCGATAGGCCAATATTTGGCACCTTCCCATCTCACCGCTCCGGGAATGATATTGTCCCCTCGCATGAGCCGCATCGCGCTTCGGTCTTCGGTGTAACCTTTACTCTTGAAGGCAAAGCCAGCCAGCAAGTCTATGTGCTCTCCAAGACTGGTTTCATGAGAATTGCCAACGGCTTCGAGTTCTGCTTCCAGAGAGTTCTCAAACAACTCTCGCGCGTTTTGGAGGTTGGCTTCGGCGTGGGCGCGGGCGCGGGCCAGACCCTCGAAGGCCTCGTCCAGAACCGCAACAATCCGCTGTTGTTCTTGAAGCGGCGGGAGGGGGATGGGTACTTCTTTTATTACATTCGGACTAACGTTCGCTTGAGCGGCTCCGTGTGAAGCATCTTGAAGGTATGCTGAAAACAATGATGACCCGAGAAAACGCAGAAGGTATCTCCGATCAATCTGGGCGCCTTCCTTCGGCGTTATTCGGGCAACTCGTTGATTGAGAGCGGCAGGCAGGTGATCCTCTTTGACTTCTGTAACTCGACCGATATTACCCGTAAGCGAGGTCAGTATGTCGCCTGCATTCAGAGCAAACCGCTCGGTTTTTGCGTCAAGAGCGACATACTTTGGTTTTTCCAGACTCAAAAAACCGTCTTGGACGTTTGCAATTCTTACGAGGAAATGGCCTTTGTCTTGATAGTCAGCACTTTTAAAAGCGAACCCGCTTTGTAGCTCAATGACGCTCCCAAGCGGTACTGTCGAGCCTGCAAAATCCTTCACAGCATCCCCCGAATATCTTCGAGGATTTGCGCCGTCTCGGCATCCCGCGCCAGCATATCGGCGATGATCTCTTCGGGGCTGCGGAGCGCTTCGGCTTCGGGCGCGTTGGGGTTCTTGACCGACAGATCGTAGGTGTCCTCGTCCAGATCGGCACGGTTTACGATCCAGCTTTTCGGCCCGTTTGGGCGGGAGCGTTGCAGATCGATAAACTCTGCAAGATCGTCATCGTTAAGCGGGTTGGTCTTGCCAAGGCTGCGGCCCGGATCGAGCTGGTAGTACCAGATGTCCCGCGTCGGTGCGCCTTTCTCGAAGAACAGCACCACGGTCTTCACGCCCGCGCCCTGGAAGGTGCCTTGCGGGCAATCGAGGATGGTGTGCAGCTCCGCCGCCTCCAGCAATTCCTTGCGCAGCGCGATAGAGGCGTTGTCGGTGTTGCTCAGAAAGGTGTTCTTGATCACCACGGCGGCACGCCCGCCTGCCTTCAGCCTGCGGATAAAGTGTTGCATGAACAGATAAGCTGTCTCGCCCGTGCGGATCGGGAAGTTCTGCTGCACCTCGCGCCGCTCGCCGCCGCCGAAGGGGGGATTGGCGAGGATGACGTCGTGGCGGTCCTTCTCCTGAATATCCATCACGTTCTCATTGAGCGTGTTGGAGTGGATCAGGTTCGGGGCTTCGATGCCGTGCAGGACCATGTTCATGATCCCGATGATGTAGGCGAGGCCCTTCTTCTCCTGCCCAAAGAAAGTCTTGGTTTGCAGGGTCTCGTAGTCTGAAGCTGAGAGCTTGTCGGTGCGCAGGTAGTCGTACGCTTCGCAGAGGAAACCCGCAGAGCCGACAGCGCCGTCATAGATCGTCTCGCCGATTTTGGGGGCAGTGACCTTGATCATGGCGCGGATGAGCGGACGCGGCGTGTAGTATTCGCCGCCGTTGCGGCCCGCGTTGCCCATGCGGCGGATGCGGGTTTCGTAGAGCTGGGAGAGCTCGTGCCGCTCGGCCTGGGTGTTGAAAGACAGACCGTCAACGGCTTCGAGCACATCGCGCAGGATGTAGCCGGAGCGGAACTTGTTTCGCAACTCGGTGAAGACCTCGCCGATCTTGTATTGGATCGTTTGCGGGCTGGTCGCGGATTGGCGGAAGGATGCTAGATAGGGGAATAGCTCCTGATCTACGAACTTGATCAGGTCATCGCCAATGCGCGCGACATTGTGGTCAAACTCGCCGTCCTTTTTCGGGGCGGCCCATTTATCCCAACGGAATTCGCCGTCAATGATGGGCGTATAATCCTCGCCATCAAGTTCGGCGCGATCACTGCGCTCGGTTTCAAGGTCGTGCAGGTACTTCAGAAACAGAACCCATGAGGTCTGTTCGACGTAATCCAGCTCATTGGCGATACCTTCTTCCGCGCGAAGGTCTCGTTCGATCTTGTTAAATGCGTTCTCGTACAATGCGGCCTCGATCTGCTCGGGTTTTCATTTGATCCGTTTGCCAAGACAGTATCTGGCAACGGGTTTTGTATGCAGACTAGCAGGTTGGCAGAGACTGTGCACTAGGCGCAGAGTGCTTAGAAAAGTTTTCCACAGCCCGATCCAAAGGGTTCACGTTGGTCTCCATGAAGTGGTCTGGACGAAGTCTTCATGGGGGTATCGGGGGAGCTCGAAGGCTCCCCTGATTGGTGATCGAACGGCCAGTCGTTTGTGCATGGTTCGGTGCAGGTGGAGAGGCATTTCTCCAAGTCCTGCGAGTGGGTTCAGGGGGCGCGATAGCCCTTGATCGTCCTGAAAGGATCGATGGGTGCAGGGAGAGCGAAGTCTCCCGCGAGTGATGGAACGGTGATACGTTCCGATGGCTCTAGATGGGTTCAATACCCTGGAAGAGCCATGGCCGGAGGGATGCAACGGGAGCGCGCAGCGGGCTCCCTTGCCAAGATGCGGGGTACTACCCCGCACATCTTGCGGTTCGCAGATAACGCCTTTCTAGCTCTGCAACAAAGATGTGGATGAGTGTCCTATGCTGCCATGCACATACGCGCAGAGAAAAGCTCTCGATGGTATGATCTGGCTCATGGCCAAGAGACCCCCGTCAGAGCGCGAGCCCTTTACACAAGCTATGAAAGATCGAGTGAACGAGCTTTCCAAGAAAACTGGCTGGGGTGCAACGGCTGTCCGCAATCATATTGAGAACGCGAAGCTCCCAGGATGGGAGCATGCCTCACAAGGTCGCGTGAATACGATCATGAGCGGCCAGTCGCAAGTCACAGTGGTCGGCACCGTTTACAATGCTGTCATTGCCGTGTTGGAAGATGCTTCACGCTCGGGTCTCGCGCTTGATACGCACCAGAAAGATGTCCGCCGGGTGTCGGTTGATGATGGCTTTGCGTCTGGCGTTCAACAGCTCTTGGATCGTTTCCACCATCTATCCACGATGAAGGCGTTGGCAGCGCTTGGAGCTCCCCCCGATCTATCCCATATCACCGTCGCCCGCATCGCAAGCGGGCAGCAAAAGAGCCTCAAGAAGAAGCACTATGACTTCCTCTCCTCCGCCCTCGAAAAATTAAAGAACGGTAAACTTTAGACCGCATTTTCCTCAAATTTTATCTATTTACATAATGTTAAGCATACTCCTGTAGTCTTAACGGAAATTAATCGCGAGCATTCCGTTTAAGAGAAGCCGTGATTGTGGGGAGACAGGCCAAAGCGCAGTTCGCAAGCTCGTCTCAAATCCAACGTGAGACAGGGACTTCAGGCGTGTGTGGCCGAAGACAAAAGTATGGCAAGGGGAACAGCGCAAGAGCTTTTCAGGGATAACATCGGATCAGTCGTTGATCCGACCATCCCAACACTATTCGCAGAGAACGGGCTTGATATGGGGGTCATCCTTGACCCTGCGTTGAGCGCCCATGATCTGGAAGCCGCGAATTCATCAGACCGCGTCTTGGCGGCGCGCCTTTCTTCCGAGGCCATTCAGAACCATGACGGTATAATCTCTGGAAGCCTGGATGCTGTGCGTAGTGGCCTCGCCGAACGTGTGGCGGATGCCCGAGCGGACAAGGCTTCCATTTCACAGCGAGATGCAGACCGAGCGAATGACACCGCCTTCTACATCATGCTCATGGCAGATAATGGTGTCGGGAGCTTCATTTCTGGTCAGTTCTTCGGCGGAATGGACGACGACGAGGCGCTGAGTTTTGCTCGCCGCATGGAAGACGAAACAGGTCGATCACTGGAAGAATGGGCTGAAGAAGTCCTTGGACCCGAAGCGGCGGAACGACACGAAGGTGAAAGTGAAGCCGATTATATCCGGCGCGTCGGTCGGGATGTCCTTGACGCTATCACTGACGATGACGGCAACCTCTTGCCGGAATACGCAGACAGCGCCATCGGGAACTTCTTTCTTGGTGAGTACGAGTACCAACGCATACTCGGTGAAGTCATGCCGCAAGTTCAGGC
The DNA here is from genome assembly GCA_964568435.1 of uncultured Boseongicola sp. GTDB lineage: Bacteria > Pseudomonadota > Alphaproteobacteria > Rhodobacterales > Rhodobacteraceae > Boseongicola. The sequence goes on from CAZMRS010000110.1 coordinate 6,592, forward strand.
AGCACGCGCGTCCGGTATGTCGATTGAACAGGCCGAAACTGAACTCAGGTCCCAAGGTGTCCTCGATGGTGGCATAAGAACAGCTTTTGCTGCCGCTGCTACGGCAGATGGTTCAGATCAAGAACTTCAGCAAGTTGTAGAAACAGATCGCGATCTTGGTCGGGGAACTGATTTGGAGAGTGAAGAGCGCGTCGCAAACAATGCCGCCGCGCTCGACATGTTCTCTTAGCCACCTTCAGAAATAGGGGTTGGTGCTCCAACGCGCGCTTCAGCAGTTTGCCTTAAGATATCAAGCTGAGCGGCCACTTGTGGGATCGCGGCCATTCCTTCTTGTAGATCAAGGTTGATGCGTCCTTCCGGCCCCTGAAACACGAGATGGCCGTAATGGAACGTCAAACCTGTTGCCGCCGTCCCAGGGTTTCTTGAGGAAAAAATTGCGGCCTCAATACCCAAGTCTGCAAATTGTTGCTCAAAGTGTGCCTGGACACGTCCCATGAGGACTTCGCCGTCATCGCGTGTCAGTACGTCATCTCCGATATGAAATAGAACCGCCACGCTCTGGTTATCTTGAGCGTATTCACGTGCGGCTGTCGACATACGGGAAAGCTCGCAAATCTCGGCGTTCATTGATCCG
>CAZMRS010000111.1:0-7216 GCA_964568435.1 uncultured Boseongicola sp.
ATGTAGACGTCATAGCCGCCGAGGGATGCTTGCGTTTTCGCGCGTTTGGCGATGGCGACCGGGTCTTCGCCTTTGACGATTGGTAGCGTGTCGACGCCGATCTGGTTGCCGAGGATTGCCAGCTGTTCCATGGCCGCTGGACGGTTTGTGTCGAGCGAGGCCATGAGGACGCGCTTGCCGTCTTTTTCTTTCAGGCGTTTGGCGAGTTTGGCGGTGGTGGTGGTTTTGCCGGAGCCTTGAAGACCGACCATAAGGATCGGGGCAGGCGGGTTGTCGACCTTGAGTGCGCCCGGGTCTTCGTCGCCCTTCAGGACGTGGACAAGCTCGTCATGGACGATTTTGACGACTTGCTGGCCCGGGGTCACTGATTTGGTGACGGCCTGACCTGTGGCTTTGTCCTGGATGGCTTTTACGAAGTCACGCGCAACCGGGAGAGAGACGTCAGCCTCGAGAAGCGCCACGCGGACTTCACGCAGCGCGGTTTTGACATCGTCTTCGGACAGCGCACCCTGCTTGGTCAGTCGATCAAAGACGCCGCCTAGACGCTCGGACAGATTTTCAAACATGTACCGGCTCCTTCAGCCTATTGATCCCTGACCGGCACATATGCACCAACCGCTCCACATTTCAGGGCCTGTGGGATCATTTTTCGCTGCCTCTTCGAACGCGAAAAACGATGCACGTCTCAGATTGGCCCTGAAACGTTCTAAACGCCAAACGCCCCCATGGGCGCAACGCGCTGATGGGGGGCGATCCCGCCTATATTGCGGGACCGGGAGAATTCGTGCTCCCGGAGGTTGGCGCGGAGATATGCGAGGCAGTGGGGTGAGTCAAGCGTTTGCGCAAAGCCGCGGCGGATGAATTCGCTTGCCTATTTGGGGGGCTAGGGCTTTAGATTGCCGCGAAGATTGGAGACATCTCATTCCAGTTCCAGCATCATCTGCGCCCGACGCGGCAAAGCCCGCGCGGCGGTCGGAAAGCGCTAAGGGCGCTGCTCTTATGCTTTTGGGGCTGTTTCTCTATGCTGCGGTTGATGCGGGCGCCAAATTTCTGACTGAGGACCTCCATGCCATTCAGATCACGTGGACCCGGCAACTTGGCCTTTTGGCTGGCGCTCTCGTTCTGATCGGCATGCACGGGTCGAAGATCCTCAAGACGTCCCATCCGAGGTTGCAATTGGTGCGGGGGTGCATGGCGGCGGGCTCGGCGACGATGTTCATTATTGGCGTTGCCTATGTACCGCTCGCGGACGCTGTGGCGGTGACTTTTGTTGCGCCGTTCATGGTGACGATCATGGGGGCCCTTATTCTGCGTGAGCCAGTCGGTATACGGCGTTGGATGGCGGTGGCGTTGGGGTTTGTTGGGACCTTGATTGTTATCCGGCCAGGGATGGGGGTGATCCATCCGGCGGCATTTTTGATTATTATCGCTGCCGGATTTTTTGCAGTGCGCCAGATTATCTCCCGCTGGCTTGCGGATACGGATCGCACGGTGACGACGGTGGTGTACACGGCGATTGTTGCGAGCGCGATTCTGACTTTACCCCTGCCGTTTGTCTGGCAGGCGCCGACAGGTGAGCAGTGGCTTTTGCTGGCAGGGATCGCCATTTTGGCCGGGCTTGGCGAGGTCTGTGTCATCAAGGCCCTGGAATTGGCCATGGCTGTTGTGGTTGCACCAATCCATTATTCAATGATTGTCTGGGGTACGTTTTATGGGTTCGTCATCTTCGGCCAACTGCCGGATATGTGGACCATTGTCGGTGCCTGCGTGATTATCCTGACCGGGCTTTACACGCTAAGGCGTGAGTATCTGGTCTCGCAACGCCGCGCTTAGGCGACCATTGCTTCGGCCCTCTTAAGGTCGACCGAAACAAGTTGGCTCACACCTTGTTCCGCCATTGTCACACCGAAGAGTCGATCCATGCGTGCCATAGTCACTGCATGGTGTGTGATGATGAGGAAACGCGTGTCGGTGCGGCGGCACATCTCGTCGAGGAGGTCGCAGAACCGCGTAACGTTTGCGTCATCCAAGGGTGCATCGACCTCGTCGAGTACGCAGATGGGTGCCGGGTTGGCCAGGAAAACGGCAAAGATAAGCGCCAGGGCCGTGAGTGTTTGTTCGCCGCCAGACAGCAAAGAAAGAGTCGATAGTTTCTTACCCGGCGGCTGGCACATGATTTCCAGGCCCGCATCCAGCGGGTCGTCGCTTTCTACGAGGACGAGTTTGGCCTCACCTCCACCGAAGAGGTGTTTGAAGAGCATCGAGAAGTTGCTGTTCACTTGCTCGAAAGCCGTCAGAAGGCGCTCGCGACCCTCTTTATTCAGGCCCGCGATCCCATTTCGAAGAGCGCGAATGGCCTCTTCGAGGTCGGTTTTCTCTGTGACGAGTGTGGCGTGTTCTTCTTCGACTTCGCGGGCGTCTTCCTCGGCGCGAAGGTTCACGGCCCCTAATGCATCCCGATTGCGACGCAGGCGCATCACATCAGCTTCAATCTTTTCAGCCGAGGGAAGCGCTTCAGGGTCGGCCTCGAGCGTTTCGAGGAGCTTTTCAGGAGTCGTTTCCTGCTCCTCCTGAATGCGCTCAGACGCGAGAGCAACGGTGTCGCGTGCTGCAGACGCTCGGGCTTCGGCTGCGGCACGTGCTTCACGTGCTGATGATGCCTGCCGCTCGGCTTCTCGCTCGGCGTCTTTCGCGTCGCGTTCGGCTGTTTCAGCAACGGCCAAGGCATCTGCCGCTTCGCGCCGACGCTTTTCCGCGTCTGCTAGAGTATCCGACAGGCGTTCCCGATCGGCGGCGATGCGGTCTGGCGTGCCTTCCGCCTCTGCCAGTTCGCCCTCTGCCGCTTCCTTTCGGGTCGCGAGTTCGCCAATCCGCGTTTCTGCGTTGTCGAGACGCTTTTGCCAGGTCTCGCGATCTCGTGCGATGGCGGCCAAGCGATTTTTGCGCGCCTCGCCGTCCCGCTTCAGCTCGTCATGTGCTGATCGCTTTGACATCATGGTCATACGAGCTGCTTCAACCGTGACTTTCAAATCGTCGGCTGTGCTGCGCAGCGCATCAAGATCATCCAATTCTTCAAGCGCGCGCTCGGCTTCCTGAACGCGCTGGCGCGCGGCGGTTGCTTCGTCGCCGTGTCGGGAGGTCGCGAGATCTGCGGCATCGCGCTTTCCGGCTGCGATATTGCGATCTGCTTCGGCGCGTGACAGTGCGCGGTTGGCTTCTGCCAGTGCGTGATCTGCTGCACGGCGGGCGTCGCGGGCATCTTTCAGTTTGTCGGCGAGCGCTTCCAGTTCGGATTTAAGATGGTCGTGTGCAAGGCCAGCGCCATCGGCACGGGCATTTGCCACTTCCAGACCTTGCTTGAGTTCCTCGAGCCGGTTGAGTTGTTCGAGCCTTAGGGCTGCGGCTGATGGAGCATCGCCTGCTCCGGCGCGGAAGCCGTCCCAGCGCCAGAGGTCTCCTTCCACGGAAACAAGGCGCTGACCTGGGAGAAGTTCTGCCTGAAGGCGCGCGCCATCTGTTCGATCGACCAGGCCCACTTGGCTCAGTCGCCGACTGAGGACGGAAGGGACCGTGACGTAATTCGTGAGCGCGGCCACACCTTCGGAAAGCGATTGCGCCTTGGAATATCCGGGGAGCGATGCCCAGCCTGAGATTCCGTCACTTTCAATGGCTGGCGCACGAAGGTCGTCAGAAAGCGCTGCGCCGAGGGCCTTCTCGTACCCGGATTTCACCGACAAAAGGTCCATGACCTGACCGCCTTCCGCCGTGTCCCGGTCAACGAGATTGGCCAAAGCCGCAACTTCGGCCTGCAGCGCCTTGACCTCGCCTTCTGCGGAAGCGCGTTCGGCCCGCGCTTCGGCTTCGCGGGATTGCGCAGCTTCACGCTCGTTATCGACGGTTGTGAGCGCGCTTTCCGCGGAAGTGGCAGCAGTTGTCACCGTTGCCAGTGTTTCCTCGGCCGCAGCGAAGGCTGCTGCCGCTTTCTCGAGGTCTTCCTCGAAAGATTTGGCTTCGTTTCGGGCTTTTTCTTCGGCTTGCTCGCTTCGACTGAGAGTTGTCTTGGCATCTTCCAGCAAGCGCTGGGCGGACTGGTGGCGAGCGGCCAGACGAGCAACGTCTTCGGTCAGGGTCGAGAGATCATTTTCCCTGTCTTGCAGGACGGATGCGGCGTCGTGGGCGTCTTGTGATGCAGATTCAAGGGCTTCATCGAAGCCTTCGCTTTCGGCGTCGAGCCTTGCGGCTTCTTCGACGAGGCGCGTCAGAGTTTCGCCTGCGTCTGCGTTCAAGGCTGTTTCCCGTTCGGCATCCGCGGATAGTTGAGCGATTCGACCTTTCAACGTGTCGATCGCGCGGAGGGCGCGCGTTTCATCTTCGGCAAGCTGCGCGATCTGCACCTGAACCCGTTGTAGAAGCGCAGCCGCGATTGCGTCTTCTTCCCGCAGAGGTGGAAGGGCCTCTTCAGCCTTTGCGCGATTCCCCGTTGCTTGGCGTGCAAGTCGTTCAGCTTCTGATGTGGCGCGTGTTCGTTCAGCAAGGTCCTGTTCAGTGGTCGCGCGGGTTGCGTCAGCCTCTCGCCACCGTAGATAGAGCAATAGACCTTCAGCGTGGCGCAGCTGCGATCCGATTTCGCGATACCGTTTCGCCTGGCGTGCCTGACGCGCGAGTGACGCCAGTTGGTTGGAGAGCTGCTCGATGACATCGTCGACGCGCGTCAGATTGGTCTCGGCTCCCTTGAGCTTCAGTTCTGCTTCGTGGCGGCGCTGGTAGAGCCCGGAGATGCCAGCAGCTTCTTCAAGAATGCGGCGGCGCGCCTTGGGTTTGGCGTTGATGAGCTCGGAGATCTGGCCCTGACGAACAAGTGCGGGCGAATGCGCGCCGGTTGAGGCATCGGCGAAGAGCATCTGGACGTCGCGCGCGCGCACGTCCTTTGTGTTGACCTTGTAGGCGGACCCAGCATCCCGCGTTATGCGGCGGATGATGTCAAGACCGTCGCTTTCATTGAACCCTGCAGGTGCGAGGCGTTCAGAGTTGTCGATGCTGAGCACAACCTCGGCGAAGTTCCGGGCAGGGCGCGTTGAGGCACCAGCGAAGATCACATCTTCCATACCGCCGCCGCGCATGGCGGAAGGGCGATTTTCGCCCATCACCCAGCGCAGTGCTTCCAGGAGGTTGGACTTGCCGCACCCGTTTGGACCAACGACGCCTGTCAACCCGTCCGCGATCACCAGATCGGTCGGGTCGACGAAGCTTTTGAAGCCGTTCAGTCGCAGGCGCGAGAATCGCAAGGTTGGAAGCCTCTCGGCGGTGTTGATTCCGGTGCCCCAGTGTCTGTTTTGGTCGGACGGGAGTCAATCAGATACGCAACAGAAGGTGTAAGTCCGCCTAGTTATCCACAACATATTGGGAGTTTTGCCGCGGACCTTGTGTCAGAGACGCATAGCATTACATGGCGAAGAGCAAAGAATTCTAAGGGGAACGAGCGTGCTAATCGGTATTTCAGGGTCACTTCGAGAGAAGTCAGTGAACCGTAAGCTTATCCGGGAGGCCGGGCGGCTTTATGGCGGGCCATTTGAGGAGGCGGAGATTCGCTTTCCGCGCTATGACGGCGATCTGAGAGATTCCGATGGCGTACCAGCCGACGTGATCGCTCTGGCGGATAAGATCAAAGCGGCAGAAGCCGTCGTTATTTCAACGCCAGAATACAACCAATCGTTTTCAGGCGTGCTGAAAAACGCGCTTGATTGGTTAAGCCGAACGGATCGCAAGCCATGGGCAGGAAAGCCGGTTGCTCTCCTTTCTGCGGCGGCGGGCCGTGCGGGTGGGGCACGCGCGAATTACGCGCTCCGCCTGGCAATGACGCCGTTTCGTCCGCGGTTGCTGCCGTTCGAGATGATGCTGGCCGGCGCCTCGAAAGAATTTGGCGAAGACGGAAAACTGACGTCTGAGCGTTACCTGGCTCAACTCAGCGACATCATGGCGGAGCTTAAGTCGGAAGTGCAGCGCGGAGCCTAGGACGGTTGTGGAGAGGCCTTTGCAGGCATAGCTTGGCGGGCATGACGACACGCCAATCCCGAACCATCGAGGACCGCGTAGATCCGGCCAGAGCGGACGCCTGGTGCGCGGCGCTTGGTCTGAAGTGCGATACAAGTGTCGGTCAGGCGCTTCCTGTTTTTGCGCATCATGCGTTCTTTTGGGAGCCTTCTGCGCCCGATCAGCTGGGTGATGACGGGCATTCGCTTGATGGGATCGCCCGCGGTTTGTCAGACCTGCCTGTTCGGATGTGGGCCGGGGGTCGTGTTGCGTGGCATGCGCCGTTTCGGTTAGGCGTTGCCGCGAAAAAGACGACGCGCGCAATCGCAGCAACGCGTAAATCCGGGCGCAGTGGTCAGTTGGATTTCGTGACCCTTAGACATGAAGTACATCAGCGTGGCGCTCTCGTTTTGACCGAAGACCAGGAATTGGTCTTTCGAGAAGAGGGAAGCCGAGCCGCTGAAAAGATGGCCGCCACGGGCGAGGCTGACGAACGGCGTGCTTTGAAATTGGATGCTGCGGCTCTGTTTCGGTTTTCGGCCCTTACCTTCAATGCTCACCGGATTCACTACGACGCCGACTATGCCCGCGCCTTGGGATATGACGGCGTTGTTGTTCATGGCCCTTTGCTGGCGACGTTACTTGCAGGCTTTGCAGACGAGCGCCTTGGCGGACTGAAGCACTTTTCGTTTCGTGCGCTGGCACCATTGGTGCTTGGTGAAGTGGCATGGCTATGCCGTGCGGGCCCTCAATACTGGATCGAAGGTGCCCGGCGCGGTATTGCCATGACAGCGGAGGCCAGCTAGGCCTCGGGCAGTGTCAGTCGGAAGCCTTCCGGTATGCCGTCGCCACCCTCAAACATGAGATCGCACATCACGTCTGCGACCATCGGCGCGACGCCGAACCCGATTTTGAACCCGCCATTTGCGACGAAGTGATTGGTCTCTCCCGGCAGTTGACCGAGGAGCGGCGCACGGCTCTTGGCGCGCGGTCTGACACCAGCCCAACGCTCGACAACACGCGCTCCCTTGAGGACGGGCATGATTTCCATCGCACGGCCGATAACGTCGTCCAAAAGGTCGTCCGTCGTACTCGGATTGTCGAATTCGCGTTCAGATGTCGAGCCGATGGCAACCGTACCATTGAAGTGTGGAACGATATGAATACCCGCCGCGAATATCTGAGG
>CAZMRS010000112.1:0-4275 GCA_964568435.1 uncultured Boseongicola sp.
AGCAGCTTGAGATGTTTCCCGAAGACATCCGCATCGAGCGCGTGGACCACGACGCCAGTATGTATCGCTTCTATCGGTTGAGGTTGATGCCGGACTTGTTCGGCGGCGTCTCGCTCCTGCGCGAATGGGGCCGCATCGGCACCCAGGGACGGCACAGGATCGACTGTTTCAAGGATGCAGGTAGCGCAGCCGACGCGATGGTGGCTCTGTACCGGGCAAAACAGAGACGGGGCTATCAGCTCGCGGGGTGAGGCTTGAAGCGCGGGCGTTCAAGTCCCCTGCCCCGTCGAGCATAAAAATCTGATGTGAGAGTCAGTTGTCGCGTGCAATGAGGTCGTTTTTGGTGTAGTATTGCACCAATCCATAGGAGACCATCATGCCCAGGCAGACCATTACACTCAGCGATCCAAACCACGCTTGGTTACAGGCGCGGGTTGATAGCGGCGAGTTCAAGACGCAGACTGAAGCTGTTAACGATGCATTGCGCCGCGCCCGAGAGATCGAAACCGGTGTGGAACAGATCAGAGCGAAACTTATCCGTGCAGAACAGCGCGGCTTCACGGATTTGACGCCTGATCAGATTCTTGAGCAATCGAAGAAAGAATTGCGCGCTAATGGCGACTTATAGGCTTTCTGAAGAAGCAAAGGATGATCTGACAGGGATACACCAGTATGGCGTCCGCGAGTTTGGCGAAACACAGGCCGATGACTATTTCTGGAAGATCATTCAAAAACTGGATGTGGTGGCTGAGACCCCCCTGCTCTATCAGGAAGTACCTGAAATCCGTGAGGGTTACCGGAGAAGCGTTTGCGGCGTGCACTCGATCTACTACCGCTTCGACGGCACCAACGTTGATATCATGGCCATCCTGAGATCGCAGGATACGACTTTGCGCTTTGGGAGGTAGGCCTCATGACTTTCGATCCGACAAGACACGGCTTTCTGAAGCTCGACTTCGCGTTCCCTGGGGGTGTTCCTGTTTATGAACGCGATCTTGAGGGGATAGATCAGCCCGCATACGACAAGATGCGTTTGAACTGCTATCTGGCGCAGGACGGTGACTTTGTGACGGTCTGGTATGGTTTGATCGATGCGCATATGACCGGGATAAGCCTCGGATTCGGCGACGATCCGACCTTCGATTTCACCGAACAATACGAAGAAACCCTCTTTCGCGGCTATATTGCCGACGATGAAGTGGGCGGGGTCATTTTGCAGGCCCTTCGGTTAGAGGAGCAGACCCCAAACATCCTGATCATGCCCGAGAAAGGGCAACTTGAATGCCGCCTCCTTAAAGCGTGTTGACGGTTGGGAGGTAGTGACCCCTACCCAGCCTCGCTGTGGTCCATCAAAATTGCGAGCATATCGTCGTATCTGCGCCGATCTTCCTTGCACATACCCTAGAACTAGCGTGGTGCCGTCGTCTCACCTTCGTCGGTAAAGACAACGCGGGTGCGTTTGTCCGAATGGATTTGAGGTTCGGCGGCCAGTTTGGCACGAAGACGTTCCATGGGGCCGCCTGCTGCGCATAGGTCGGGGGAAAGGCCCAGCACATCCGTGAGCAACCGACGGTCCAGCTCAGCACGCGCAGCGTCCTCGTTGATTTGATCGAAGGGCAGGAACCGTTCATCGGCTAGTGCATCGAACGCTTCACGCGCCGCTTGATGCTGATCGGCTGAGAGCCGCTGCACGTCCAAGGTTGTAAATCCCGGAATGCTAGTCACCGTCGATGTGCCTCGGCCAGCTTGTGTCTTGTTCGACATCCACCATCGGCACATAAAGCCCGGCGTAGAGTTGCTCCACAATGCAAAAGCATATTCATGTAGGTCATCAGCCAATATTACGGTTGGCCACGCGCGACCGCCGATTGACGGATGTTCGGTCATGCATGCCACAAGAGATTGAGAATTGAATTGAAGATCGAGGTTGTAATGCAACCGTCGTGCCGTTTCCCACCTTGCCAAGGCGCGGTCTTGAAGATCATCGGGCGTCCGTCCATCGACTTCCCGAACACGGCAATGGGAGTCCGGCTGAACGATCAACTGCCGCTCATCGGCAGTCTGATGCTTCCAAAGACAGGGGTAGGCCGCGCCATCCGGCAAGCCAGATATCACCTCAAATGGGCCTTGAGGCAGTCCGTCACCCTTGATCTGCGCTCCCGATAAGTCGAGATGGTGAGGTCCAATTCGAGTGCTGACATCTCCCACAGATGCGATTGGCAATTCGATTGCCTCGCGCGCGGGCATACCCTCCACCCACAACCGTCCTTGGGTCATCTGGTGTGCAGTTTGGGCAAGGGTTACATCCTTAATGCCAACCATTTGCCACGCGCCGGACGTAGGTATGGGGCAACTAAGGGCTTCGCCGTGGAACGTGTTGCCAATTAGAATGCGAGTTCCTCCGAGCGGTCCATCCTCCAAGCGCCGGATGTTCCCATCAGCAATTGCTTGGGAAACAACTTGAGCAATCTGTTCGCCTTGAAGGGTGTCTTGAGGCTGGTTGTTAAGAACAATGAAGATTGCCCGACGTTCTGCGGTTGAAGCACGTTCTTTCTTGGCTACGATTAGACATTCCGCCATACCTGTATCCGCAGAGAATGACCTGGCGTGAGAGCCTTCCCCGGCGATCGTCACAACAATAATTGAAGAGTAATTGTCACGCCACAATGTGCGAACCTTGTGCCACGACTGGCCGCTCAATGCAGTGAGTGGCAATACCAATGCAAGTGTGCCGGAAACTGCAAGTTTTCTGTGCGCTAGATCAACAAAATAAGTTGCATGGCCTGCATGACCATGAGAGTTACCGTCCCGTCCTAAGCGCCGAAGATGACTTGAAAGCTGGTCCTGTTCCTCTTCAGTTGCACCGAATGCCGCGAACGCTGGATTGTGAACCTCTGTACGATCGCCTTCCCGTGCACCATGGCGGACAAATGGTGGATTCATAATCACCAACTCAAACTGATTGTGCCCCACCTGCTGGACCAGATCACGGACTTCTGTTGTGCCACGTCCACCAGCAGTTTGCGCAGCAGCTTGAATAATTTCAAAACTTGTCTGTGCCTCAAGGAGATCGAGCGATCCAACGCAAACGCCCCAGTCATACCGTCCATAAGGCATGGTCAGCAGGCATTCGCCAGCAAAGGGTGTATCCGGGTGTGAACCTGCAAGCATGGCGGCGGTCAGGTGAACTGCTACGGTCAACACATCAAGGCCAACCAGCCCGCTTTCCATCATCTGTGGATGAATGGCTTTCGGATCGCCGCCATGAATTTCATGCAGAAGACTGATACGCTGGTAGGCGGTCGATAGAAGTGTCCCGGTGCCACAGGCAAAGTCGCCAATCCGAACAGCAGACAATGCGCCTGCATCGCCCCACCCTGCCCCAGAGATCGGTGATTGTATCGGCATTGCCAGTCCGGCAAGAAGTGCTGCGCCGGATGGGCGGGTGTAATAGGTCGCAAGAAACTTCCGATCTGCGATCAAGCGCTGGAATACCACGCCAGTTAAATCGTGAGATTTGGTCACACCTCCGACGACCAGCTCCTCGGTGGTTTCCCAGAGAATATCTAGTATCGTCGCAGCCACCCGTGATGGCATGATGCGAACAATTTCACCGGCAGTGTGAAAAATCGGCCAGTAGTTCACTTCTAGGATCAGGTCCCATTCATCGAGTAGCTGGGACGGAAGGAATGAGCCGTGGGAGCGCGCTTCACTGGGATTTCGAACAGATCGTGGCGGCGTTGAGGGAACCTCCATTTCCGCCTCGGAAAGGGCGGCATGGAACACTAGGGCGTTCACAATGACAGTCATCGCCATGCGGCGTGTTTGCCCGGCCTCATCATCTTCTTGCCCCAGAAGTTCGGCAATGCTCTGACCGAGGGCTGAACCATGAGCATGGGTCGCGGAGAATGCTCCAGCAGCCCGAATGACTCCACGCTCCAGCTCATCGGCCAATGCTTCAACTCGCCATGCGGGAATGCTGGAACGATGCAGCAGCACTGCCAGTTCCGAAACCTGACCGGAAACCCAACCTTCTGCCGGAAACCGCGACGTGCTGCCATCAGCCTCAACGGTAAACAGAGCATATTCTAAATTTGTGTCCCGAAGTGCATCCCGAAGTTGTGCCCCGTGATGACGCCGGAGATCGTCAGGATAAACCAACGCGATGGCTGCGTGGACTGTGTTTGCACTGGACACCAAACGATTACCAAGTCGTTGTTGTGCTTCAATTTCCGCTTGTCGATGGTTCCCAACTTCAGCTTCCAATACGACCGG
>CAZMRS010000112.1:4285-7212 GCA_964568435.1 uncultured Boseongicola sp.
AATCACGATATCAGGGCGACCACCTTCTTCGAAAACCTTACCGACATGCTCCGACCGAATGGTCCAGCCTTGGCCGAAGTCTTGTAGTACCTCACCCAAAGAGGTGTTGATCGTTTGTTCGTGAGTCAGGGTTGTCATAGTTGAACGGCCTTCCAGCGTTTCATTTTGAGCCGTAGGCGTCCCACATTTGCTCGATCAGTTGTCCTTGAGTGATACCAAGCCTCTCTGCCTCAGCCGCAATGGCTTCGCCCACTTCGGGAAATACCTTGGGATGGAGCTGATGAGTTCGCGGGCTTGGTTTCCGCCCAGGCTTTTTTCGCGGGGTTCGGTCCACGAACCCCCTTGCCTCTCCTACCTCATCCACACGCCGAACCTCTTCGACAGTTGTATCCTTCGGACGAGCCTTCAATCCTGCCAATCTATTTGAGCCGCTCATAGACAGCCTCCGTGAATGCCTGGGCGTTCGCGACGGCTTTATCAACCTTGCCGCCGGTCACCATTTCAGGGTCTTTCATCATCGCGGTCAGATCGCCGCCATAGGCAAATATCTCCGAGAACGCAGCACGGGCGACGAGCGATGGTTCGATCATGTCGATCCCTGCCCCGCGCAATTGGCCTTCTAGCTCTTTCTGGACACGGCTTTTCATGGCAGCGCTTGTTTTTGTAAGAACCACAGAATGGCGGATTGTCCGCCCGAGCGCTTCTTCCTCTTCTTTTACAAGTGCCAGAGCTTCAGAACCGATTTCGGCGTCGAGCGCCGTCGCCTGCATGGGAACGATCACCAAGTCTGCCTGCGAGATTGCACGGCTGACCATCTGTGATGCCACGCCTTCGAGGTCCACGATCACGATTTTTCCATCTCCGTCCGCGCCCCGGATTGTTGGAACGATTTCCGAGCGGCCAACATCACCGTGAAGCGTTACGCCCTTTGGGAGACCGTGGGAGGCCCATCGGGTCAGTGACTTGTTCGGGTCGCAATCCAAAACTGTAACTTGCGCACCCATGCGGGCGAACTCTGACGCAAGGAGGACAGCGCATGTGGACTTTCCGACGCCCCCCTTGGGGCTTGCCATCACGATAACTGGCATTGCTCGAACTTTCTGATTTATTTTACCGGTTTTATATCTATTACCGGATTTATTTTCAATACCTATAATATTTACATAACCGGAATATTTTCTCTTACCGGTTTTATATCTATTACCGGTTTTGCACCTAACCTATGGCCTGCCGCGCTTCTCGAACCATTTTCGACAGAATCCGACAAAAGCCCTGTCCACATTGCGGGGCGGTTCAACGGTCCAGTCGCGCCACTCTCTCTCAAGGAAATGAACGTCCCATCCAGGAGCTGCCTGACGGGCGTCTTCATAAGTGTCCGGCTGCAAAGGTGGAACGCGGCCCTCAATCAGTTGAGCAGGAAACATTGTGCCGCGATTTTTGAAGATCACCATGTCTGCTTCATCATCGAAGGCGACATGGTAGTCAGGCAAATGATCATGTTGAGCAAGTTGCCTGATCATTTGGCGGAAGCGTTTCTCGGGGCTTTGTGAACCGGTTTTCAGAAGCAGTTTAGCTAACGTGATCCGCCAGGTTTTTTGTTGTCCGCAATGCTTGCGCGCTATCTCATATACACGGCGTTCGATGGGTTTCCGAAGGCGGAAATAGTCCCGGTGCAGGGTCAGAACTTCCTCTTTCCGTATCGCATTGAACACCCAATCCGACAGCTTCACCTCACACCAGAGAAGGCGGCCATCCATCCCGTGTTTCCGCCTGATTGACGAGGCATCGATCAGCCCGAAACCATCAATCTGCTCCTCGTCTCCACTAACAATGTTGGTTCTGATCCTGGTTCCTTCGAGACGGTCCAGCGCATCGAGAAGGGACTGATATTCGCGGCCACTTGTTCCCCGGTTGGTGAAAATCAGGAGTTCGCGCGAGTTGATCCGGACCCGAGGCGAAACCTGCTCTCCCTGCTTCAGCTTCGCCATAATCTGGCTGATGCAGTAGATCAGGATATCCTTGTCGTAGATCGTGGCGAGACCCTTAACGCTCGGCGTTATTTCCAGCCAGTTTTCACCGTTCCGGTAGCGTTTGACCGACGTTTCGGGCTTCTTTGAAAGCGAGTAAAAGGGATGCTCCATGTGCTGCATCACATCCTTGAGGATCGCATCCGCAACATCACAGATGAACAGATCATGCTGAGGATGGCGATCCGGCAGGAGAGGGGCCAAGGCGTTCGTGTTATCAGTTACCATGTGCCTACATTCGTGTTTTCAGTTACCAACGTCAAGATTCGTGTTATCAGTTACCTAAATCAGGATTTCAGTTACCGATATTCGTGTTATCAGTTACCAGAGATTTGAACAAGCTATTGAAACTATGCCGCAAAATACCGTTCGAAAAGGACGTAACACAGATTCTAACACATATATAACACTGGCAAATTTTGGCTGAGCCTGTGGGTAAGCCACGGCACAGGACAGAATCAGCCGATCAATCCACGTAGAACACACAGGCATCGACACCCGTTGTTGTCGTGGTCCAGGAGGCTCCGAGGACAGAGCAGGCTGAAGCGTTGCTGGCCAAGAAACGGGGAAGCAGCACCGTCATCGCCAAAGCCAGAACGAGAGCACCCAGACCGAACCAGGGCAAGCGAGATTTCAACTGCTTCGCCTTTTGCTCCCGTTCCCAGACTTGGCGAAGAGCTGCTGATTTATCCTCTTCAGCTTTCTTAAGCGCATCCTGCGCCCTGTTTGAAGCACTGAACAGATCGACACACATCTGGCCCATGCGCACCAGGTTGTCGTTGATCTTTCCGTCAATCGTTGCGCCGACCAACTCCCCATATTTTTTCGGATTAGTCTGATCCCGTGCCGCGAAGGCCGCGATCCGCGCTTCGGTCGAGACTTCGATCTGCCTGTTCGCGG
>CAZMRS010000113.1:0-7201 GCA_964568435.1 uncultured Boseongicola sp.
AAGAGTGCGTTTGGCGTTTTCAGTACGTCTCTGAAAAGTCTTGCGAAGTGATCGAAATTTACCGGATCCTCCGAAATCACGGCAACCAGCGTTCCGTCATCGGTGACCCCAACTCCATTTCGGAAAAAGCGCGAGTCGCTGCTTGGTAGGAAACGGGGGTGAAGTGCTCCGTCGATGACAAGCATTGGTCCGGACTGTGTTGCAAAATCGCAATCCGGTAACGCTGCCGCAAAGGATTTGCTTTCAGTAATGCTGAAGCGGTTGTCTTCGATACAAAGTACGCCGTTGGGCAGCAGGCCGAAATTTCCTGGCCCCTCTCGTGTGACTAACGGGGCAAGCTGCACGCCGTTTTCGATATATAGACCCACGGGGCGACGATCTGGGTGGTACATGCCGCCGTTCATCGCAAAAACGACTTCGGCATTTTCGGCGGCAACGTGATCTTCGAGCCGATCAAATGTCCCTAAGATCGCGCCGTCGGTGTCTCGCAAAAACAGACGGACGTCATCATCTTCTGAAACAGTGCAGACCGTGAAGTTAGCACCGTCGTAGGTGATCGCTTTACAATCGGACGCCATCGCGGATCCGACTGAAAGCAGCAGCAGGCTAATTGCCGTCGAGATCGCGACGAACATTGTCTTCTGCAAACAAGCGGCGGCTGTCATCGAGACGGTCAAACGTCTCGTCAATGGCAAACCGGATTTCGGGTGCGAACTTGAGCGCGAGACCCTTGGCAACGACGCGCCGAATCTCGGACCGGTTTTTTCGGAGCGCAGCAAGGGCGCTGTCCCGATCGTTGCCACCCAGCGGCAGCACATATGCCGTGGCGACCTTGAGGTCGGGTGAGCAGCGAACTTCCCCAACGGTGATCGACATGCGGTTCAGGTCAGGGTCATGTATCGCGCCTTGGTTCAAGACGTCGCTCAACCGACGGCGCACCAGTTCTGCAACCCGCAGTTGGCGTTGAGAAGGCCCTGGCCCGTCATTGAAGCGCGATTTTGCCATGGCGCTGATCTAGTGGTTTCGACCACGTCCCGCAAGCGGCGCTTTTCTCCATCTGTCGAAAGCCGTATGGAGGGGACGAAGGAGTACGAACGATGCATGACCTACCGGGCATAGTGGTCACTGGCGCTTCAGGGCGTATGGGGCAAACCCTGATAAAAGCCGTCGAAGCCAGCCCGGCGATGAAACTCGCAGGGGCATTGGAACGCCCGGGCCATGAGTGGGTCGGGAAAGATATTGGCGTGATGTCTGGTGGTGCAGAGATCGGCGTGACAGTTGGAGATGATCCACTTGTCGCGTTCGCCAATGCCCATGCCGTGATCGACTTTACCGCCCCGGCAGCCACAGTGGAGTTTGCGAAAACTGCCGCTCAGGCGCGTATTGTGCATGTGATTGGCACGACTGGGATGAGCGACGACGACCTTGCAAAGATCAATGCTGCGGCACGACACGCCACGATCATCCGGGCGGGAAATATGACTCTTGGCGTAAACCTTTTGACGGTGCTCACCCGCAAAGTGGCCGAAGCGCTGGATGAAGATTTCGATATTGAAATCGTCGAGGCCCATCATCATCACAAGGTTGATGCGCCGTCTGGAACAGCCCTCATGCTGGGCGAGGCAGCCGCCCAAGGTCGAGGCGTTCGTCTGGAAGACGTGTCGGACAGAGGGCGCGACGGCATTACCGGTGCGCGCAAGCGCGGTGATATCGGCTTCACGGCCATTCGCGCAGGCGACATAGCGGGTGAACATGACGTGATTTTTGCTGCCCCCGGTGAGCGTGTCGTCTTGCGTCATGTTGCGACGGACCGCTCAATTTTCGCGCGTGGTGCATTGAAAGCGGCACTTTGGGGTCAAGGACGTGATCCAGGCGCCTACGATATGCTGGATGTGTTGGGATTGCATTGATCCGACATTAGTCTTCTTGCGTAACAAGAGGCAAAAGATGTGGAGACCTCTCATGAGCCGAATGGTAAAAACATTCTCGCTCGCCCTTGGTGCGAGCGCTTTGCTTGCAACAACTGTCAACGCGGATGGCTTCCAGCGCATTGAAGATGAAGTGAAATTCTTGAATGCGATCGAGGACCGCTCGCTCAAGCGATTTGGGATTCGACTTCAGGTGAGCGGTGACGGCCAAATTCTTGGCCGTGCGTTCGGCCAGAAAGTCAGCGGAGACTGGGACTGGAAAGACGGGTTTTTTTGCCGCGATCTTTACCTCGGCGGGCGCGAGTTGGATGCCGACAATTGCCAGATGGTCGAGATCCGCGGCAACACAGTGCGTTTCACGTCCGATATGGGGCAGGGTGACTACGCAGATTTGCGCATCGAGTAGGTCGCGCGTCGTTCAAAAGTCGATCGCGAGGCCTTTCTTCTCCCAATCCCCGTATCGAACGGGTTCCGGGCCGTCCCGTCCGCCAAGCTCAACAGGTTGATCTTCCTGTTTTGCAGCCTTCCGCCGTGCCTCGGCTTCGGCCAAGGCGCGTTTGGCCGCTGCGGGCAGATCGTCACGTTCATTCGACATCGGTGCGCGCTTCCTTGTTGATCCGTCAGTGTTGATATACGCGGGCGTGCGGATTGAACAAGCAGGACTGGCGGTATGACGCAGGCAGGGATCGAACCCAGACAACGCGCGGTGACGTTGATGACCCACGTCACAGAAGACGGCATGTCCCTTCATACACCTCATAAACTCGACCAAATCCTCCGCGGGCTGCCACCTGAAGACAGGGCGCGTGCGCTGAGATTGGCGACCGAGGCGCTGCGCTGGGCAAACCGGTCTGACCGTTTGCTGGGGCCGCATCTGCGCATGAAGCCGGAAGACCCTGTGATGAATGCTTTGCGCCTGGCGCTTTACGAGATTCATGTCACGGACGCCCCGGCGCACGCGGCGGTCAACGCGGCGGTGAGCATCGTGACAAAGTCGAAAGCCGGGCTGGTGAATGCGGTGCTTCGCAATGTCATTCGTCGCAGTACAGACTGGAACAGTTTGCCGGCACCCCAAACCGCCAAGTGGCTTAGAAAACGACTGATTAAGGCTTGGGGCAAAGCCGCAGTTGAGCAAATGGAAGCGGTGCACGCCATGACGCCGCCTGTCGATATCACTGTGAATTCAGATCCAGAGCGTTGGGCCAACGCTCTCGGTGCGGAGATTTTGCCGACGGGCAGCCTGCGATTGGCGGAGCAGGGGCAAATTTCGGCACTGCCGGGCTACGATGAAGGTGCGTGGTGGGTGCAGGATGCCGGTGCAGCGCTGCCCGCGAAAGTGTTGAGCGTTTCGAAAGGGGAGACCGTGCTTGATCTTTGCGCAGCTCCCGGCGGAAAGACGCTGCAACTTGCATCGGCAGGCGCTCAGGTGACCGCACTAGACGTCTCGGACGCGCGCACCGTCCGCCTGCGCGAGAACATCAATCGCGCCAATCTGGATGCTAAAATCGTCATCGAGGACGCCCTGAAATGGGAGCCGGACAGTCAGTTCGACGCAATACTGTTGGACGCACCGTGTTCAGCGACGGGAACGTTGCGCAGACATCCCGACCTAGGGTTCGGCAAGACAGGCGAAGAGCTTGAGACTCTCATTCCGCTTCAAGCCAAACTCTTCGACCGTGCCCTAGGGTGGCTCAAACCAGGCGGTCGTATGGTCTATTGTACGTGCTCCTTGTTGCCGGAAGAGGGTGAGGAGCAACTGGCGAACGCGCTCGAAAGACATCCCGATTTGCAAGTGTCCAAGTCGCTTCCATCTGGCCTCGAGGCGTCGTTCGTGGCCCCCGCCGGTGGCCTTCGCCTGCGCCCGGACATGTGGGCCGAGCGCGGCGGTATTGATGGTTTCTTTATCGCAATGGTGCAAAAACCTGCCTAAATGCGAAAAAACCGTTTCGTGCATTCGCTAGATTTCGGTTACCGTCACGCTCAAAGGTCCGAAACAATCGGACGAAAGAGGCAGGGCGACAAAGTTGTCCAAGGACGTAAGTTGGAACGCGCGCGGGACGCGCTTTATGACCCGTTTGCACGCGCGGATCGCTTGGTTTTCGCGCCCGGCAACGGCCTTTTCCACAACGCCGGAGCCTCGCACCATTGGGTCTTTTGCACGCGGGCGACAGATTACAGGCGGCAATTTTCTGTTTTCGGGCTTTCTTGTCGAGGCCCCTGATACGGTCATTTGGGATCTTCCGATGCCCGATGAAGGGTTTGAAACGGAAATCCATGGCTTCACCTGGCTGGATGACCTGGCAGCTGTTGGCGACAGTCATTCGTCGCGACGTGCGCAGGATTGGACCCATGAATGGATTGCACGTTTCGGACGCGGTGGAGGCCCGGGTTGGACGCCCGATCTCACGGGGCGTCGGCTTATTCGGTGGATCAATCACGCGATTCTGCTGCTAAACGGACAGGAGCGCGAAACAAGTGAAGCGTATTTCCGGTCCCTCGCGTCGCAAACCATATTCTTAAGCCGCCGCTGGAAGGCCGCTTCACCAGGGTTGCCAAGATTTGAAGCGTTAACGGGGCTGATCTACGCGGGCCTGGCGCTTGACGGCATGGATGCTCATGTTGGTCATGCCACTCGCGGGCTGGCGCAGGAATGCGCCCGTGAGATCGACGCATCCGGTGGGCTCTCAACCAGAAACCCGGAAGAGTTGCTTGAGGTCTTCACGCTCTTGAATTGGGCCGCGGCTGCTCTGCAGGATATGGGGCAATCGCCGGGTGTTGCGCAAATCGCGGCGATTGAGACAGTCGCACCAGTGCTGCGAGCCCTCCGCCACGCCGACGGCGGACTTGCGCGCTTTCACGGCGGTGGGCGTGGTCTTGAGGGTCGTCTGGACAGGTCGCTTGCATCGTCGGGCATCAAAACGGTGACCAGCAATGAATTGGCCATGGGCTTCTGTCGGGTCAGCCACGGGCGCACAAGCGTGATTATCGATGCGGCCAAACCTCCACGTGTAGACGCATCCGCCAACGCACATGCCTCGACGCTCGCGTTTGAACTGACGTCCGGTCGTCGCCCGGTGATCGTAAACTGCGGCTCTGGCGCGACGTTTGGCAAAAGCTGGCGGCGGGCAGGGCGCGCCACTCCAAGTCATTCGACGCTTGGTATCGAAGGATTGTCATCATCTCGACTAGGCACTGCAGGAGCCATCTCGGATCGTGAAGCCGAACTCCTCGTGGACGCACCACGCGACGTGCGGTTCGAGCGTGCTGACGTTGAAAACGGGACACGCGTTGTTGTCGGGCATGACGGTTACCTCGCCAGCCACGGCCTGACTCACGTTCGGACGCTGCACCTTGGTATGGATGGGCGGGCGCTCAAAGGCGAGGATGTGCTCGTGGCATTCGATGCGACCGATCGAAAGAAGTTCGATTTGGCCTTCGACAAATCCAAGCTGCGCGGCATCCCTTTTTCCGTTCGTTTCCACCTGCACCCAGACGTGGATGCGACACTCGACATGAACGGCACAGCCGTTTCCATGGCGCTGAAAAGCGGCGAGATTTGGATTTTCCGCGCGCGCGGCGAGGCCACGCTTGCCCTTGAACAAAGCGTCTATCTTGAAAAATCGAGACTTTCTCCACGTGCGACCAAACAGATTGTTCTATCTGGCGCAGCTATGGAGTATGCCACCCGCGTGAACTGGTCTCTGGCTAAAGCGCAAGAGACCCCATCGGCCGTTCGTGACTATGCGATGGACGATGTGATGGCGGTGGATTGAGAAAGCAAAGAAGACATCAAAGATGAGTGACGTTCAGCCGGTGCGCCGGGCTCTGTTGTCGGTTTCAGATAAAACCGGACTCGAAGAATTTGCCAAAAGTCTTTCGGAACAAGGGGTTGAGCTAGTTTCAACCGGGGGAACCGCAAAAACACTTCGCGCAGCGGGTCTCGATGTCAAAGACGTTTCCGATCTGACCGGGTTCCCGGAAATGATGGATGGCCGCGTTAAGACGCTTCATCCGGTGGTTCATGGCGGTCTCCTGGCGCTTCGCGACAACGACGAACACGTCGCATCGATGGAGGCGCACGGAATCGGCCCGATCGACCTGCTGGTTGTGAACCTTTATCCGTTCGAGGCGACTGTGGCCGCTGGTGCCGATTACGACACAGCCATTGAGAACATTGATATTGGTGGGCCTGCGATGATCCGGGCAGCGGCGAAGAACCACAAGTTCGTCAACGTCGTTGTGGATGTCGATGACTACGACGCCGTGCTGGCCGAGATCGCAGCACATGGCGGCACCACCTATGCTTTCCGTCAGCGCTTGGCCGCCACGGCATATGCCCGCACCGGGGCCTATGACGCCGCAGTGTCCGCTTGGATGGCCAATGCGCTTGAAGAACCAACCCCGCGCCGACGGGTGTTTGCCGGTACCTTGGCGCAAAGTCTGCGATACGGCGAGAACCCGCATCAATCGGCGGCCTTCTATACCGACGGCCGTGACATTCCGGGTGTCGCCACAGCGATTCAGCATCAGGGCAAGGAGCTTTCCTACAACAACATTAATGATACCGATGCAGCCTTCCGGTTGGTGGCTGAATTTGACTCAGCAGACGGCCCTGCCGTTGCAATCATCAAGCACGCCAACCCAAGCGGTGTTGCGCGAGGCGCGACGCTTGCTGAAGCTTTTGGCCATGCCTTCGATTGCGACCGCACGTCTGCTTTCGGTGGCATTGTCGCGCTGAACCAAACACTCGACGAAGCGACCGCCCAAGCCATCACCGGCATTTTCACCGAAGTCGTGATTGCTCCAGATGCGACGGACGAAGCCAAGGCAGTCTTTGCCGCCAAGAAAAACCTGCGCTTGTTGACAACTGGCGGCCTTCCCGACCCACGCGCTGCAGCACTAGCGGTGCGGCAAGTTGCGGGAGGTTGGCTCGTACAGGACGATGACACCGGTCACGTGACACAAGATGAGTTGCGTGTCGTCACCAAACGTCAACCGTCCGCCGACGAGATTGCCGACCTTCAGTTCGCCTGGACCGTCGCAAAGCACGTGAAATCCAATGCCATCGTCTACGCTAAGGGCGGAGCAACCGTCGGCATAGGCGCTGGGCAAATGAGCCGCGTCGACAGTTCGACGATCGCCGCGCTGAAAGCTGGGCGCATGGGCAATGACATTGGCGCGAGCGAGAGCCCGGCCATTAGTTCGGTTGTCGCATCCGATGCGTTCTTCCCGTTTGCCGACGGTCTTTTGGCGGCAGCAGAGGCCGGCGCGAC
>CAZMRS010000114.1:0-6156 GCA_964568435.1 uncultured Boseongicola sp.
GAAGCGACGACCAAAGCAGATGCGATGGTCACGGCCACTCCCGGCGTATGCCTGGCTATACTCACGGCCGACTGCCAACCGGTTCTTTTCAGCGACGCTGAAGCTAGTGTGATCGGAGCGGCCCATGCAGGATGGAAAGGCGCGATAAACGGAGTTCTCGAGACCACTGTTGAAGCGATGGAACGCTTGGGTGCTGACAGATCGCGCATTAGAGCAGCAATTGGTCCGTCCATCTCCCAAGAAGCGTACGAGGTCGGACCGGAATTCCTCAAAATCTTTCTCGATAACGACAACGACAATGCTCGTTTCTTTAAGCCGGGCTCAGGCGATCGCCTACACTTTGATTTGCCTGCCTATGGGATCAGCCGATTGAAGACGGCTGGTGTCAAAACGGTGGAATGGATTGGCGCTTGCACCTATTCCGATCCGTCCCGATTCTATTCGTATCGTCGAAGCGTCCACTCGAAAGAAGCTGACTACGGGCGATTGATCTCAACTATTCGGCTGTAGTCGCCGCGTCAAAAACAACCCCGAAGCTGCCATGTGATTGCCCTATTGCCGGGCGATGATCTTTCCATGCCCAAAGCGAACCAGGGCAGGACAGAGCGATATGGAGACCCTGCCATGAAATCGAAGCCACGTTGGATGAAAAGCATCATCAGAACGGCATCAGAACCTGTCCCAAACTTGCCATTTCGACGGAGCGCTCCGTCGAAACAACACGCACATCAGACACGCGTTAAGGCGAGCACATGAGCTAATTTGCGTCCGAAATATGGCGCACACTCCAAAGAAGATCCGCGATCAACGCGCTGCCAAAGGTTAAGACACATGAGCCAAACACCGCCCACCACACCGCCTCTTTTAGGAGAACGACCTCAGTCCCGGCGTATTCTCTCAGAGGCACGTTGGACGGCACGCAGGATGACACGACCACGGTCGCAGTCGCTGGCCAGCCGCCTGACACGGCGTTTCGAGATCGAGTGGCTTTCTGAAACAGGCATCGAGTCCGCTGTTCGCGTCGCACCTGCTCTGCCTGTGTTCGAACAGGCATTCGGAGCCTTTGCTCATGGTATCCTTATCCAGACAAGCGAAGGTCCGGTTGCTGTCGAAGACCTGATGCCAGGAATGTATCTGGAATGCGCAGGCGGCCGCTCCGCACAGTTGCTTTGGAAGGGCGCAATCACATTGGTTCCTGGCGCGCCTTCCATGTCTGAAGTTCCCGACAAGCTATACCGCGTGATGCCCGACGCCTTCGGTCTCGGCCGTCCGGTGCAAGACCAGACGTTTGGCCCTCATGCCCGTCGTTTTGACCGTGACCCAAAAGTGCGCGCCGCGCTTGGCTCCGACGCAGCATTGGTTCCCATGTCTGCCGCAAGCGATGGAATGTCAGTGATTGAGGTGACCCCTGTTGCGGCAACGCGCGTGTATCATTTGGCGTGCGAGAACCATGAAACGATCCTTGCTGCGGGTCTGGAGGTTGAAACCTATCACCCGGGACCAGACGCCGCACTGTCGCTTTCAGAGGAAATGATGCAGCACTTCCTGATGTTCTTCCCGTATATCCGTAATATTCGCGACTTTGGACGACTGACGGCACCGCGTATTTCCGCGGCCGAACTCGAAGCTATCGCGTACTAAGTTAAGCGTCCTGAGCGAGACGGTCTTCTAACACGTCGAACGGGACGCCCGGCGCGTCCTTCGCGTCGCGAATGACCAAAGACGTCTTTACGCTCGCAACGTTTGGCGCGGACGTCAGAGATTCCGTCAGGAAGCGTTGAAACGTCGACAAATCAGGTGCGACGCACTTCAGTATGAAGTCGACCTCACCATTCAGCATGTGACACTCGCGAACAAGCGACCACGACTTACAACGTTCTTCAAAGGCGACAAGATCAGTTTCTGCCTGACTTTGCAGCCCGACCATCGCAAAGACCTGCACCTCGAACCCAAGCGCGCGTGCGTCCACCGAAGCGTGATACCCGCGGATATAACCCTGCTCTTCAAGAGTCCGGACGCGGCGCAAGCAAGGGGGAGCGGAAATGCCAACGCGCGACGCAAGCTCGACGTTCGTCATTCGACCGTCGGCCTGTAGCTCCGCGAGAATCTTTCGATCAATTGGATCAAGCTTCACGGCGGCCATCTTTACTCCCAGTTTTCAATTTGAACTCAACTTGCGTCTTCTTGCGCAATAATATTTCACAAATGAGTAATTTTTTTATGTGAGGCGGTCAAGGCAATCAACTCTCCGAATGCCCCTTTTCGTCCACCGCCCTCGCGTCTATATCGAATAGGCTGTCATACAAAGGGGACCACCATGAGCGATCAGAAGCATAGCCGCCTGCTAATCATCGGTTCGGGTCCCGCAGGCTATACAGCGGCAGTCTACGCTAGCCGTGCCATGCTTGAACCGGTGTTGGTACAAGGCATCCAGCCGGGCGGTCAGCTAACGATTACGACCGAGGTGGAAAACTGGCCCGGTGACATCGAAGTGCAAGGCCCAGAGCTGATGGTACGCATGGAGGCCCACGCGCGTAATGTCGGCACGGAAATCATTTCCGACCATATTCAATCTTTGGACTTGTCAAAGCGGCCCTTCACGGCCGTGGGCGACAGTGGAACAACATATACCGCGGACGCGGTCATCCTTGCGACAGGCGCACAAGCGAAATGGCTGGGGCTTCCATCTGAAGAACATTTCAAAGGGTTTGGCGTATCCGCATGCGCGACCTGCGACGGGTTCTTTTACCGTGGGCGGGAGGTCGCTGTTGTCGGCGGCGGCAATACCGCGGTGGAAGAGGCGCTCTTCCTGACCAATTTTGCTTCAAAGGTGACTCTTATTCACCGAAGAGACTCCTTGCGCGCCGAAAAGATTCTGCAGCACCGTCTGTTTAAGCATCCGAAGGTCGAAATTATCTGGGACCACGAGGTCGATGAAGTACTTGGCGCCCAGGAACCGCGTGGCGTTGAAGCGCTTAGGCTGAAAAGCACTAAGACCGGCGAGACGCAGGATATCAAAGTAAGCGGCTTCTTCGTTGCGATCGGCCATGCGCCATCTTCCGAATTGGTAAAGGACCAACTTGATCTGCACAGCGGCGGTTATGTTGTAACCAAGCCCGACTCGACAGCCACGTCCATACCAGGCGTTTTCGCGGCAGGGGATATTACCGACCATGTGTATCGCCAGGCGGTGACCTCCGCTGGAATGGGCTGCATGGCCGCACTTGAGGTGGAACGTTTTCTTGCTGAACAAGATGAGGAAGCCGAGGCCCAAGCAGAAGAAGCGACGAGCGTTCCCGCTGAATAGGTACAGGCGCGACAGCGTTCAATACCAGTTGCCAGATCACACCATCTGTTTCGCTACTGGCAAGTACAAGCAAACCCGCGTCCCTATTTCCGGCTTCTGGCCGTCCGGTTATTGCTTTGGCAAGCCTTGTTGCGTAGGTCCGCACTAACAAAACCTCAGATTGAGATATGGACATGCAAAGCCCAAATCACGTTCCAATCCCCGAGCTGTATGTCTCGTACGAAAGTGCACAGAAGCTCAAACTTGACGCTGGAGACATGCCATCTTGGGACCTGTCACCTCGTCAGATTTGCGATCTGGAGCTGCTAATGAACGGCGGGTTCAATCCATTGAAGGGCTTTTTGAGCGAAGCTGACTATGACAGTGTCGTCGACAGCATGCGCCTGACGGATGGCACACTTTGGCCCATGCCAATCACGCTCGATGTAAGTGAAGATTTTGCAGCCTCTGTCGAAGTTGGGCAGGACATTGCGCTTCGCGATCAAGAAGGGGTCATACTGGCTATTCTGTCAGTCACCGACCAATGGCACCCGAACAAATCGCGTGAAGCCGAAAAGGTATTTGGGGCCGATGACGAAGCGCACCCAGCCGTAAACTACCTGCACAACTCAGCTGGGCCGGTTTATCTGGGTGGCCCAATCACTGGCATTCAGCAGCCGGTGCATTACGACTTTAAAATGCGGCGCGATACACCGAACGAACTGCGCGCGTATTTCCGCAAACTAGGCTGGCGGCGCGTTGTCGCCTTCCAAACCCGAAATCCGCTTCACCGCGCGCATCAGGAACTCACGTTCCGCGCGGCGCGCGAGGCACAGGCCAACCTCTTGATACACCCGGTCGTCGGCCTCACCAAACCGGGCGACGTCGATCACTTCACACGCGTTCGGTGCTACGAGGCAGTGCTGGACAAATATCCCGCCGCCACCACGACAATGAGCTTGTTGAACCTGGCCATGCGTATGGCCGGTCCGCGCGAGGCTGTGTGGCACGGATTGATCCGCCGCAATCACGGTTGCACCCATATGATCGTGGGGCGCGACCACGCAGGCCCCGGCAAGAACTCCGCCGGTGAGGATTTCTATGGGCCGTACGACGCACAGGACCTGTTCAGAGAGCATCAGGACGAAATCGGCATTGAGATGGTCGACTTCAAACACATGGTCTACGTTCAAGAACGTGCGCAATACGAGCCAGCAGACGAAGTGACGGGGGGCTCCACGGTTCTAAACATTTCTGGCACCGAGCTTCGCCGCCGACTTCGCGAAGGTCTCGACATCCCTGAGTGGTTTTCTTTCCCGGAGGTTGTCGAACAGCTTCGCCTTCGTTATCCGCCACGATCTCAGCAGGGGTTCACTGTCTTTTTCACGGGTCTCTCGGGATCTGGCAAATCGACAATTGCGAACGCGCTGATGGTCAAGCTCATGGAAATGGGCGGACGACCAGTGACACTGTTGGATGGCGATATCGTCCGAAAAAATCTGTCCTCGGAACTTGGGTTTTCGAAGGAACACAGGGACCTGAACATACGCAGAATTGGCTTCGTCGCAAGCGAGATCACCAAGAACGGTGGCATCGCGATTTGCGCGCCCATCGCGCCATACGCAATAACGCGGCGCGCCGTACGTGAGGACATTGAGGCCTTCGGTGCTTTCGTCGAGATCCACGTAGCCACGTCGCTGGAAGAATGCGAACGCCGGGATCGCAAGGGGCTCTACAAACTCGCGCGTGAAGGTAAAATCAAGGAATTCACAGGCATATCAGACCCTTATGATATACCTCCCGACCCTGAACTGCGCCTGGATACCGAGAATGTCGAGGTCGATCACTGCGCCCATCAGGTTCTCTTGAAGCTGGAACAGATGGGGCTTGTTGCTGCTTAGATCGTGCCGTCCGGTCCGGTAATTGCGTCGCGCACAGTTGTCCAAGCCATCTCGCTGGAAGCGACTACCAAGCGACCTTCTCTGACGGTAGGTGTATAGGCGGTTCCATCCAAAAGGCGCGCCACGCCACCCGCTTCCTCGGCGATCAAACATCCGGCGGCATGGTCCCAGGGGTTCATCACCGGAGATACACAAAAGTCGACGATCCCCCGCGCCAACATGCGATATTCATGTGCAGAACAGCGAAGTGCATCTGTCTTGTGAAACTCGGCCAAGCGCGGAAACAGGCGGCGGCGTTCGTCGCCCTTGAATAGGTAGCTGTGAACGTAGCCTATCGTCGCGTCCAGCTTCGGAGACCTATCTCTCCCCAAGGCTAGTGGCGCGCTTTCGCCAGATGCTCTTACAAATCGCGCGCCGTCGCCGCGCGCCGCAACAGCCCAATCATCACCAACAGGGTCGTAAATCAGACCCCACTGCGTGCTACCATTTTCTGAAAGAGACAGAATGACACCGAACGTCGCGAGGCCATTCGCGAAATTCCATGTTCCGTCGACCGGGTCAACGATGAGGCAGGTCTTACTGTCTATTGCATCGCGGACACTGGGGTTGCTCGAAACGGCTTCTTCCCCGACAACAGCCACCCCCGGTAGAAGTGTTTGAGCCATCTCCGCCAGTCGGCCTTCAGCTGCGGTATCAGCCGTCGTCACAAGGTCATCCACGCGAGACTTGGTGGCAATGTCACCTTGCCCAAGCTCCCGAAACCTTGAGAGAATCTCCTCGCGCGCGATGCGACGGACCGAGTCGACAATCTGGTTTTCAAGTTCGCGGTCGATTGTCACGCGGCCAAGCCTCGTCCTCGCAACAACGCTTCTGGTCCAGGCATTCGCCCGCGGAATTCGGTGTACAACACCGCTGCATCCTTCGATCCACCAGCGGAAAGGATGTGTTCCTCAAGCCGTTTGGCTACGG
>CAZMRS010000114.1:6166-7195 GCA_964568435.1 uncultured Boseongicola sp.
CTCCATGAACGCTTCAAATGCGTCGGCGTCCATAACCTCTGACCACATATAGCTGTAGTATCCACTGGAATAGCCGTCGCCCGAAAATACATGGGCGAAATGGGGTGTGGCGTGACGCATTCCGATGGATTTTGGCATCCCAATCCGGTCCAATATCTCGGCTTGACGCTGCATCGGATCGGCGGGTGGTTCCCCTTCATGGAAATCCAAATCGACCAACGCCGAAGCGACGTATTCCACAGTTTGGAAACCCATATCGTAGGTACTGGCCGCCAGAAGCCGGTCCAGCAGGTCGTTCGGCATTGGTTCGCCGGTATCCGCATGCGTCGCGAACTCGGCAAGAACCTCTGGGACCTCAAGCCAATGCTCGTAAAGCTGGCTTGGCAACTCAACGAAATCACGGGCCACGCTTGTACCCGAGATAGATTCGTAGTGGACGTCGCTCAGCATCTGGTGAAGTGCGTGTCCAAACTCGTGGAACAACGTGCGCGCATCATCGTAGCTTAGAAGCGCGGGACGTCCTTTTGGTGGCTTGGCAAAATTGCAGACATTGATCACGATCGGCGCTGTTGTCTTGCGTAGCTTACTTTGTGAGCGGAGCGCAGAACACCAAGCGCCAGAGCGTTTAGAGCCGCGCGCGAAGTAGTCGCCGATAAAAACGGCAAGATGCTCGCCGTGCCGAGTGATTTCCCATGCGCGAGCATCGGGGTGATTGAGGCCAACGCCTTCAAGCGGTCTGGCTTCGATCCCGAACAACCGATTGGCGCAGGAGAAGGCTGCTTCGATCATCCGATCAAGTTGCAGGTACGGCTTGAGTTCACCTTCGTCCAAGTCATGTTCGGCGACACGCCGCTTCTCGCTGTAATACCGCCAGTCCCAAGGGCGCAGATCATCATCTATGCCATCGGCATGCAGCATGCTTTCGAGAACCCGAGCATCCGCCTCGGCCGCGTTTTTTGCCGGCTCCCAAACTTCCATTAGCAATCCGTTCGCAGCGGTCGGCGTTTTGGCCATCTCGGTTTCCAATTT
>CAZMRS010000115.1:0-7144 GCA_964568435.1 uncultured Boseongicola sp.
AGCTGTGTAGGTAAAGGTCATGTCCCCAGAGAATGGCCCAGGGAATTTTGGAAGAGGGATAGACGAGTTAGTAAACGCTACCCAAAGCCAAAAGACCGTGATGACAGAGATGACCGAGGCAACTCGGTTTGCTGTGATCGCGCTTTCGTCACCGAAGGTAACAGTCTTTAGCTTGTTGAAGCCTTTCTTTTCAAAGGCGCTTGCAAATACACGTTTCGCAACAATGTAGGATAGAAAGTAGGCGCCAACATAGAGCGCAAGAACAAGTAAACCGGTCATGCGTTTTCCTCCGCGCGGCCCATAATCTCTTCTTCCATGTTCCAGATCATTTCGAGGATTTCCTCGCGAGTAGGTGCGTAGTCGGGGTGCTTTTTGACTTCGCGCAGATCGGCACCGACGCCCAAGTCTGCAAATGGCAGGCGATATTCCTTGTGCACGCGGCCTGGGCGAGGGGCCATGACGAGAAGGCGCTCGCCCAAAAGGAGTGCCTCTTCGACCGAGTGTGTAATCAGAATGATCGTCTTACCGGTTTCTTTCCAAAGATCGAGCACGAGGCTTTGCATCTTTTCGCGGGTCAGCGCGTCCAGAGCGCCCAATGGCTCGTCCATAAGGATGACGTCAGGATCGTTAGCAAGACAGCGTGCCAAGGCGACGCGCTGCTGCATACCACCGGAAAGCTCGTAGATGGCTTTCTCTTTGAAGTCGTGAAGGCCAACGACCTCGAGAAGATGCTCCACCTTCTCGTTGCTTTCCGCGCGACTGACGCCTTTCATGTCAGGACCGAACGAGACATTGTCCCGAACATTCATCCATTCGAACAATGCGCCTTGCTGGAAAACCATGCCACGTTCTGGGCTTGGTCCTTCTACCTTGTGGTCGTTCAAAAAGATCTGACCTTCGGTCGGCGCCAGAAATCCCGCAACAATGTTTAAAAGAGTCGTCTTGCCGCAGCCGGACGGACCGAGGACACTCATCAATTCGCCGGACTTGATGTCCAGTGTTACGTTCTTAAGCGCTTGCACGTGACTGCCATTTGGCAGGTCGAAGCGCATTGAAATGTCATCAATTAGAAGCCCGGACACGTGGAATCCCCTCTTGCCAGGTGTGTCGCCCTACGATGCGTCGTTACGCCGAGGCGAATGTCGGGTGGGCGCACATCGCGCGCGCCCACCAAGGTGCAATCGCTTAGTTGGACAGAGGTCCAGCGTTCACATTGTCTTCATACGAAGCTTTTGCAGCGTCGATCGATCCGGCAGCAACGAAGACGTCTGCAACGCCTTTCATGAAGGCTGCTGCGTTTCCGCCGAGCCAAGCTTGGGAAAGTTGCTCTTCCACAGTCGGGAACACGAATGTGGACAGAGTCGATGCCGCATCGTCTTCAGACATACCAGCGTCTTTGGCGATAACCGGAAGCATTTCTGCTCGATTGGATTCGTCGGCCCACATCGCGTTGGCTTCAGCTGTTACATCAAGGAACTTGGCCACCAGGTCACCGCTCTCTGCGACAAAGGACGTCGGCGCAGTCGTTGCGTCGAACACCAGAATGCCAAGTTCGGTCTTCTCAGCACCGGTCAGAAGGATGTTCCCGGAATCGAGCATGCGGCGGAGTGCACCACCCCAACCACAGGCCATGTCAACTGCGCCCTGGCTCAGAGCCGCTTCGCCTTCGGCTGGAGCCATGTCGACGATTTCCAAGCTGTCGAGGGACACATTGAAGTGCTCCATCTGCTTGAGGAAGCCGTAGTGCGCAGCGGTCCCAAGCGGCACAGCAACTTTCTTGCCGGCCAGCTCGTCGGCGCTGTTTTTGTCGATCTCGAGATCGGCGCGCACGACACAGTTGTCGTTGTCTGCGTAAGAAACGGCAACATCGACGATCTGGAGGTCTTGACCTGCAGATGTCGCAACCACGAACGGCGGCACACCCTGCGAGACAGACAGCTGCACGTCTCCAGACGCCATGGCCGCAGACATTGCAGTACCGGTGTCGAAGCTGACCCAGTTAACTTTTACGCCCAATGCTTCGTCGTATGCGCCGGTTTCCTTGGCGTACTGGAATGGCATCGGCCACTCGAGGAAATAGGCAACTGTGATTTCCTGTGCTTTAGCGGCGTTGACCGAAGCCGCCAACGCGAGAGCGGCTGCAGAGCAACCGAGCATGATTTTAGATTTCATTGTTTTCTTCCCTGTTTTTCCCGGAGCATTTTACGCGGCCCCAGTGAATTCGCATGGACGACTATAGTCGCTAAAAAAAAGAAGCCCATAGGTCCAGTTGCGGTTCACCTCTTAAGGCCAATTATTATGCCGGATTTCCCCGCCGGTGCTGCTTTTTTGCTCAGCTGGCACTATGCCCACGGATCTACTGGCCCTAACGTGCCCATCAGGAATGAAGCAAAACAAAGCGTCGATATGCACCGACGGTGCATGCTATTGCGAGGATTACGCCGTGAACACGCAACTTACACAAAACGATCTGTCACACATCGTAGAAGCCGACCGTGCCCACCTGTGGCACCACCTTTTTCAGCATAAGTCGCTAGAGACCAATGATCCAAGAATCATTGTTGAAGGCAAAGGTATGCGTGTTTGGGATCAACACGGCAAAGAGCACATCGACGGCGTTTCGGGCGGTGTCTGGACTGTTAACGTTGGCTATGGTCGCGAGCGGATTGCAAATGCGGTCCGAGATCAGCTGGTGAAGATGAATTACTTCGCCCAATCAGCTGGATCGATTCCGGGATCGATATTCGCTGAAAAGCTGATTTCGAAGATGCCGGGAATGAGTCGCGTCTACTACGTGAATTCCGGCTCCGAGGCGAATGAGAAGGCCTTCAAAATGGTCCGCCAAATTTCGCACAAGCTCTATGGCGGCAAGAAGCACAAGATTCTCTACCGTGATCGCGACTACCACGGGTCTACTCTGGCGACGATGTCTGCAGGCGGCCAAAACGAGCGCAATGCCCAGTATGGGCCGTTCGCCCCAGGCTTCGTGAAGGTTCCGCACTGCCTCGAATACCGTTCGCAGTTCGGCGACGTTTCCGATTATGGCGTTCGCGCTGCTGACGCGATCGAAGAGGTCATCCTGCGCGAGGGTCCGGATACGGTTGGTGCATTGTGCCTTGAGCCGATCACGGCAGGCGGTGGAGTAATCACGCCACCGGAGGGGTATTGGGAACGTGTTCAGGAGATTTGTGCCAAATACGATATCCTTCTGCACATCGACGAAGTGGTCTGCGGCATTGGTCGTACCGGGACCTGGTTTGGCTATCAGCATTACGGCATCAAGCCCGACTTCGTTACAATGGCGAAGGGTGTGGCGTCCGGCTATGCGGCGATTGCGTGCATGGTCACAACCGAACGCGTGTTTGAGATGTTCAAATCTGCGCCAGAAGACCCGATGGACTATTTCCGCGATATTTCGACGTTTGGTGGGTGCACTGCAGGTCCAGCCGCAGCCATCGAAAACATGGCGATCATCGAGGAAGAGGGGTTGCTCGATAACACGATCGCCATGGGCGAACGCGTGATAGACAACCTTAATGCGCTGGCTGAAAAGCACAAAGTTATCGGTGACGTTCGCGGCAAAGGACTGTTTGCAGGTGCCGAACTTGTTGCAGACCGTGAAACGAAAGAGCCGGTACACGAAAAGCTGGTTCAACAGGTGGTGGCAGATTGCATGCAGCAAGGCGTGATTATCGGGGCAACCAACCGTTCGCTAACCGGATTCAACAACACGCTTTGTTTAAGTCCAGCATTGATTTCCACTCCGGACGATATCGACGAGATTACATCGGCGATTGATGGTGCGTTGGGACGCGTTTTCGCGTAAGCAGGCCAACGTTCAACGGACAAAAGGAGCGGGTGAAAGCCCGCTCCTTTTTCGTTGGAAATGCGGAATGAAATGAGTGCTATGGTCATCGCCGCATGTATTGCGCTAAAAGCGCTGGAAATCTGGGTGAATTGGCCCTTTCGGTGTGGTTTGGGCTTTGGGCGTGCTCGGCTCGATTTGTTTTTGTGCAGTTCCGGTCTGGGCGGTGGGTTGTGACGGATAACAAGGTGCAGGCAGAGTGACGGCATCAGATCAAGGTAATCCTACGGGAACGCCCGGACCTGCGTTGTTTCGCTCGCATCGCGGAACCCGTGTTGTCACCAGCGCATTCGAAGACAGTGGTGAAGTAACGGCCACTCCTGAACGCGATGCTCCCTCCTCGGAATACGTGTCTCAGCTTGGAAAGATGTACGCCGCAACTTTCGAAGGTGGCGAAACTGAACTTTGGCAGTTCTACGAGACACTTGCGGAGGCACGCATATTCGTCCTGCTTGACCGCGATGGTGACCCAGAGGCCAACGAGCCCAAAGTGTTTGCGCTAAAGGGTGCAAACTACATTTTGGCATTTGAGGCACCCGATCAGGCGGATGATCTGACCGGCGACCACACGCAGACGTCGCAGGCCTTGGGAATGGACATTTTCAAGTTGCTCAGAGGGCGCGGAGTCGGCTTGGCATTGAACATGACTGGGACCAGCTCGGCCACTTTAATTTCGACCGACACGGTTGACATGATTTGCGCCTATTACGACGGGCAGGCAGGTGAAGACTTGGTGCCCGATGCGGATACCAGCCAATTTAAGGCGCTGCTCACTCCGAGAACGTTTCCAGACACGCTTGAGAACGCAATTTCCGAACGGTTGTATGATCTGGCAAGTAGGTTCTCCAAGGCATTGCTTTTGCAGGCAGAATACGAAAGTTCTCGCACTGGGTACTTGCTGGCTTTTGCAGGTGCAGAAGAGGCAGATCGGTCAGCGCTGGCTTCTGTCGTTGAAGCGGCAATGCGCGAGGTTGGGCGATCCGACATCGCGTTGGACGTTGCATTCCTTTCGGACGCTGATCCCATGGCGGCGAGGATCGAGAAAGTCGGGCGTTTGATCGAACCGAAAGCCTAGACCCGTCGACAAGTCGGGGTCGAAATGGTGGAAATCTCGACATTCTGAGCCGACATTCTGTGTTTTTTGCCGTGGATTGTTCGCGTTTCGGACGCGATCTATCACGTTATTGCCCAACATTCTGCACGTTTGCCCGCGATACGCAGTTGGTAAGACTTTGTTAATCGGGAAATACGGGCATGAAAATCAGTGTATTTGGCATCGGCTACGTCGGCGTCGTTTCGGCGGCGTGCTTGGCCAAGGACGGCCATGAGGTCATCGCGGTCGATGTGGATCAAGGAAAGATCGACGCGATCAACGCAGGCAACTCTCCGATCGTTGAGGAAGGCATCGACGATTTGGTGCGCGAAGTGGTCGCTGCGGGCAAGCTGACGGCGACCAGTGATACGCAACATGCCATCGACAATACGGACGCCTCATTCATCTGCGTCGGTACGCCGTCGGCACCGGATGGCTCGGTCGGTCTGTCGTATGTCACAGACGTGTGCCGCAACATTGGCGCCGCCATGTCAAACAAGGATGGTTACCACTCGGTCATCGTGCGCTCGACCATTGTTCCGGGAAGTACCGAAACGGCCTGTATTCCGGTTCTGGAAGAGATGTCCGGCAAGAAAGCCGGCGAAGGTTTTGGCCTTGGATACTACCCCGAATTCCTGCGCGAGAGCACTGCGATTGCGGACTACTACGACCCGGGTCTCGTGGTGTTCGGTTTCATGGATGATGGCACACGGGATTTCCTGAGTGCACTGAACAAAGACATGCCATGCGATATCCATAAAGTTGATATCCGTACCGCGGAGCTTGTGAAGTACACATCGAACTGTTGGCGCGCGGTTAAAGTCACCTTCGCCAACGAGATCGGCAACATTGCCAAGGCTTCTGGCATTGACGGGCAGACCGTCATGGAAATTCTCTGTTCTGACGACAAAGCAGCCATGTCGCCGTACTTTATGCGACCCGGTTTCGCGTTTGGCGGTTCTTGTCTGCCGAAGGATGTGCGCGCTCTGGGTTTCCTTGCACGAAGCACCGGCACGAAGGCCCATTTGCTAAACGCCGTTCTGGAGGCGAATGCTGCCCAGATCGCCCGCGCCGAGGATATGATCGAACGGTCCGGTTCCAAGTCGGTTGGCTTTGTCGGCATCAGCTTTAAGCCGGGAACAGATGATCTGCGCGAGAGCCCGTTGGTTACGCTGGCGGCGCGTCTTATCGACAAGGGGATCAATGTCGAAATTTACGATCCATTCGTTAAAGAAGCGTTTGACGCGGGAACGCCGGGGGCGGGACGTGGAAATGAAGGCATTCCGGACCTTCAGGAGAGGCTGGTCGGTGACATTGACGACCTGATCGAACGTTCTGGCACTGTCCTCGTTGGGAACTACTACGGCGAAACTGTCGAGAAGCTGAAGCAAGCAACTCCGAAACGCAAAGTCGTGGACTTAACTCGTGTTCAACGTGATCGCGTGAGCGACGAGTCGTATTCGGGCATCTGCTGGTAAGGGTCGGTCTTTGCTGCGCACACTCACACATTTTGCCTACTTCTCGGTGATTGTCCTGTTGGGCCTCACCGTGCCGGCAAGTTTTCTCGGGGATCCGAGTGCTGCGCATCACGCCATTATCGTGATCGGTGTTTTGGGTGCGTGGCGCTATTCCTGGGCGCTTTTGAACTTTTCCCGCGCAATCATCTTCAAAAAATGGGTGTACCCGAGGCGCAAGGCCAAGGTGTTTGCCGAGTACAAGGCCAGCGGAGTACGAAGTCACGCATACTTCATGGTCACATCCTACATGGTGGACTTTGATACGACGCTGATGGTGTATCGGCGTCTTTTTCGCGCTGCAGCTCGTGCGCCTGATGGTGCAACGATCGTTTCATCTGTTGTGGAAGGCGCGGACGAACGGCTCATCCGCGAAATCTACAACAGCATGCAGTGCGATATGTCGTCGGTGAAGCTGCATCTTGACCGGATCAAATCGAACGGCAAGCGCGACGCGATGGAGCGCGCTCTGACTTTGCTTGCACGGTACGCGCCGGCAGAAAACGACATCATGATCTTTGTCGACGGCGACACCGTGGTGCCCGATGACGTCGTAGAGGCAGCTGCACCTTGGTTCTACGATCAAAACGTTGGTGCGCTGACGACGCATGAAGAAGCTATCGTTGATGATGAGAATCTTTTCAAAGATTGGTTTGATCTGCGGTTTCATCA
>CAZMRS010000116.1:0-4213 GCA_964568435.1 uncultured Boseongicola sp.
CGATGATCACACACACAATGGGCTTGGATGACATCAACAGTGGCTTTGATCTGATGCACGCAGGCAAGTCCATTCGGTCGGTCGTCGTCTATTGATCGTGACTTGGTTTCGCCGCCTGTCGGCGGCGATCCACCGGGGGAGCGCTGCTCCCCCGGACCCCCTCGGGATATTTCTGCCAAAAAGAAAGAGCGGGGGTTTGGGCTTTTTGGTGGTGTGTTGCGCTTTGCCGGCCGGTGCGTCGGAACTTGTTTTTGAAGGCGATGGGGCGCGGATGGTTGTTCCGCTGTCTGACCTGTCGGAGGTTGTCCGCCGCAAGCGCGATGATGGGATGAACGAGGTTGCCTTCAAAATGGGGACTGAAGATGCGGAGCGGTTTGAAGCCCTGACCACGGAGCTAGAGGGGAAAACCCTGGAGATGTCCTATTGCGGAACAGTGCTGGCCAGCCCCACTGTCTTGGTCCCAATCGAAGGCGGCTCGGTCTTGATTACGGGGGGCTCTGATCTTGCGACTGTGGCGCTGTTTGATGCTCTTGCACGAGGTGAGCCGTGTCAGAACTAGAGATCCGCGAAGCGACAGAGGCCGACCACGATGCTGTTTGGGCCATGTTGGAACCTGTCTTTCGGGCTGGCGACACCTACGCGATAGACAGCGGGATCTCGCGCGAGGAGGCTCTTTGCTACTGGTATCTTGCAGAGCGCGTTTTTCTTGCATTAGACAGCAAAACACCCGTCGGCACGTTCTACATCAAAGAAAACCAGAAGGGCGGCGGTGCCCATGTCTGCAACTGCGGTTACATCACGGCCAAAGGTTCGGAAGGCAAAGGCGTCGCCCGCGCGATGTTGGCGTTTTCGCTGACCGAGGCCCGCGCCCTCGGATTTGAGGCGATGCAGTATAACTTCGTTCTCGCCAACAACGCCCGGGCTGTGGCCACATGGGAACGTGCGGGATTCGCAGAAATCGGTCGACAGCCGCGTGCCTTTGTCATGCCGGACGGCTCTTATGTGGACGCGCTGATCCTGCACAAGTTTCTCGATTAATCGTCTCGCCCCGCCTTGCCATTCCGCGCGGGAGCACCGACATTCTGCTGGAGCGACGAGATCAACCACGAGGCATTCGATGATCCCCACCATGCTGGAAGACACATCCAAAGACGACAAACCTCAGGCTGGCGGCAAGGCCGAGCAACTGTTCTTCAAATCCCGCAACGTGATCATCACGGGCGAGATCAACCACAAGCTGGCTGAGCGGACCGTGAAGCAGTTACTGGCGCTTGCTGAAGACAGTGAAGATCCGATCAATCTTTATATCTCGTCGCCTGGTGGCCACGTCGAAAGCGGCGACATGGTGCATGACATGGTTAAGTTCATCACACCGACGGTGCGTACCATCGGCTCGGGCTGGGTCGCCTCGGCCGGTGCGCTGATCTTCGTCGGCGCTGAGAAAGACAACCGGTTTTGCTTGCCGAACACGCGCTTCCTGCTGCACCAACCCTCTGGCGGGATCGGCGGCCAAGTGTCTGACATGCAGATCCAGGCCGATCAGATCGAGAAAATGCGGGAGAGGTTCCACAAGCTGTTTGCCGACGCCACGGGACAGACAGCTGCGAAGATCGCGAAAGATACCGAGCGTGACTTTTGGTTGGATACCAAAGGAGCCATCGACTATGGGCTTTTGGGCAAGGTCATTACGTCCGCATCCGAACTGAAATAATCAAGATTGGCCCCTGCATTGCGCGCTGGGGCCAATACCATCCTGCGCTCAATTTCGGGCCGGTTTTGACACGTGATATGTCAACGCGCGAGCAATGAATATTTTGAGTTCGTCTTCTGCCAACGCCCCTTCTGGCGGCAACAAGACACCTCGGTTCCCGTCAAATTTGAACACACCCGGATAGGTGGCTTCGAACTCCGGAATGACTTGACTTTGGCAATGAACGAAGATGCCGACATCGCCGGTTTTGGTGGTTGCAAGTCGCATTGGAGTACCCGTCTTTGGCCTGGTCGCATAGGACGGCTGGCCCCATTTGAGGCTTTCTTCAATCTTTCCGGCTTCGGGTGTTTCGGCCTGAACCTCGAAGATCATCTCGCGCAGTTTCAGAAGCTTCTTGCGAGAATTCTCAGGAAAAGCCTGAAAAGCCGACTGGACGGGCGGATCGATCAGTCGACGCCGTATTTGCAGAGGAACATGTCAACCGCACCATCGATCACGCGGTCAATCTCCTCGTTTGTGACATCAGTCTTCAGTCCCAAAACCACCTGCATGTGAAGCCCCGCTTTGCAAAGCTCGGGGAATTGGTCTGCCGCCAATTCGATGTCTTCAATGACGAGCTTGCCGTCGGCTACAGCGCGTTCGAGAAAACCTATGAGCCGTGCTCTGACCATTTCAGGCCCGGCCGCATAGAACTCGCGACCCACCTCCGGGAAGCGCTGGCTTTCGCCAACCACGATCCGGTACACCTGCATGCCGACGTCGGACATGAAGAACCGAACCATGCGTCTGGCCACCGTCGACAGCACTTCACGAATGTCGCCCGAAGCTTCGACTTGCTGGATCGCTGCATCTGACTGGGCGCGGCATTCCGATTTGGCAACTTCAAGAAACAGCAGCCGTTTGTCAGGAAAATAGCTGTAAAGCGTCGCCTTGGACACGCCGGCTTCGCGCACGATATCGTCGACGCTTGCGCCCTCAAATCCATCGCGCATGAAAACGGTACGGGCCCCTTCAAGGACCTCATCCCATTTTCGGCCTTGCTTTATGGCGGTCGTTGGCGCGTTCATTATCGTTCCTTGATTGGTCTTATTCATATATAAACTGATCAGTTCAGTTTTTTCAAGGTGAGCGCATCAATCCTGCAATTTTGGGCTTGAAAACCTGACGTCAAAACCGCAATTTAGAACCATTCTAAACAGGAAATCTTAAGTGCCGTTCTTTCACCCAAATAGAAAGCGTTTCAGAGATTTGAGCGAACAGGAAATCCTGGCGCTTGCGATCTCGTCCGAAGAGGACGACGCCCGCATCTACCGCACCTATGCGGAGCATCTGAGAGGCGAATTTCCCGCATCCGCAAAAGTCTTCGATGGCATGGCCGAAGAAGAAGACACACACCGGCAGCGGTTGATTGATTTGCATAAGAAACGCTTTGGGGAGGTCATCCCGCTGATCCGACGCGAGCATGTGTCGGGCTTCTACCAGCGCAAGCCGGTTTGGCTCGTCGAAAACCTTGGGCTGGATCGCATTCGCGCGGAAGCGGAGCACATGGAGCAAACCGCTGAGCGGTTCTATACGATGGCGGCACAAAACACGTCGGACGCTGATACGCGCAAATTGCTGGGCGATCTGGCTGCTGCAGAAGCGGGCCACACAGCCACCGCTGACGCCCTGACGGATGCCCATCTTAATGCCGACAGCGTGGATCAGGAGGCCCGAACGGCCCACCGGCAGTTTGTGTTGACTTGGGTTCAGCCTGGTCTTGCGGGCCTTATGGATGGATCAGTGTCGACCCTGGCGCCGATCTTCGCCGCTGCCTTCGCAACGGGCGACACCTGGAACACCTTCCTGATCGGGCTTGCGGCCTCAGTCGGTGCGGGCATTTCCATGGGCTTTACGGAAGCTGCTTCTGACGACGGCGCTATTTCTGGCCGGGGGTCGCCGATCAAACGCGGGTTCGCATCGGGGATCATGACGACGATCGGCGGCTTGGGACACGCCCTGCCCTACCTCATCCCGGATTTCTGGACCGCCACGACCATAGCCATCATGGTTGTCTTCATTGAACTTTGGGCGATCGCCTGGATCCAGAACCGCTACATGGAAACGCCCTTCTTCCGCGCCGCGCTTCAGGTTGTTCTTGGGGGCGCTTTGGTATTGGCCGCCGGGATCTTGATCGGATCGGGTTAGGGGCTCTGCCCCGCCCGGGCCAAGCCCGGACTCCCCGGGATACTTTGGCCAAGAAGAAAGACAATTTGAATAAAATTTGCAGTTCTTCTTGGTGAAAATATCCCCGCCGGAGGCATAGGTCGATTGCGTGCAATCGACCACCAGTAACATATTGCGAAGCAATGTGTGAGAGGTTCAGGCGATTGCTCGCAATCGACCTAACCTGCCGGGTTATCCTTGTCGTAGGCCTCAATGATCTTCGCAACCAGCGGATGACGCACCACGTCCTTAGACGTGAAGTAGCTGAACGAGATCTTGTTGACGTCACTGAGCAGT